>JAYWBY010000281.1:0-5339 GCA_043781115.1 Pseudomonadota bacterium | reverse complement strand
GCCAGCAGCGGCCAAGGCGACGTTGTAGGAGTCTTTCGACACGACCGTATCAGGATCGAGATAGCCACCGCCCCGCGAACTCATGGCTCGCGCGGCTTCGAGCACCGCTCCCCCGTGGACGCGCACCAACTGCTCGCGCACGGCTTCGGCTACTTTCCCTTCAGTACAACCACTCAAGGCGTCCGAGGCGGCGAGCGTCCGATCGATTGCTTCGAGACGCGCCGAGGTCTCGGGATGGGCGCCCGTGTCATGGCGCCGAAAGAACTCGTTGTGAAAGACGATCGTCATGGCGCTCCTGCCTTCCCCCGAAACATGCCAGCCACTCCCGCACCCGGGCCTCGGGGTCTGCGTGGTCCAGGACGTCCGACAAGACCGCGAGGCTATCCGCGCCGGCGGCTCGGGCCGAGGCGGCGTGCTCGGGCCTCAAGCCACCGATAGCCACCAGCGGAGCGTCGCAGATCGAACGCCACTCGGCAAGACGACTTATCCCCTGCGGTCCAAAGCGCATGGACTTGCACGTCGTCGGGAAGATGGGGCCAAGGGCGATGTAAGCGGGCTTAAAGGCCTGGGCGACGGCTAATTCGAATAGAGAATGGGTGCTAATGCCGAGACGAACGCCACCTCGAACGAGCGCTTCGACGTCGGCCGTTTCCAGATCTTCCTGGCCGAGGTGGACGCCGAACGCGCCGTGCTTCAGCGCCAGCTGCCAGTGGTCATTGACGAAGAGTTGGACGCCGTGGACTCGCGCGCTAGAAACGGCTTGGCTTATTTCTCGATCGAGAAGGACTGAGTCAAGGCTCTTGACTCGGAGCTGGATGGTTCGCGCCCCAGCGCGCGCCAGTCGTTCGAACCAGTTGGAATTAGGCACGATCGGATAGAATCCCAACGAGTCGGGAGCAAGGCCCGGTGAGCCACATCCGAACCGCACCGTCGGGTCTTTGGAGACCACGGGGAAATCGATCGCCCCGACGGGCCACGGACCGTGGGCGAAGAGTTTTGGCGCTGCGCCGCAGGTTTCGGCGCGCCGAATGCCGCGGCTGACATAGGCTTTCGCGAGGACGAGGGCGTCATTCAGCTCAAAGCCGGCCGCTAACCCCGCGGCGATTGCCGTCGACAAGGCGCAGCCGGTGCCGCGTACTTCGACGTCGTCGTGCTTTGGCCCAATGAGCCAAAATCTCTCGCCGGTTGTCGTTAGATAGAGATCGGCCGCCTCGCGTCCGGCGACATGTCCGCCTTTTAGCAGTACGCGTTTCGCGCCCAGCCCTAATAAAGACAGCGCCGCACGCTCCATCGACGAGGCGTCCCGCACTTCAATGCCGGTGAGCGCCTGAATCTCGGCGGCATTCGGCGTCACCAAATCGGCGCGCGGCAAGAACCTCTTGCGCGCGAAGTCGACGACCGCGGCTGTCGCGAGTTCTCCGCCGGAGGTCGAGCGAAAGACCGGATCGAGGATGACGAAAGCCGGCGAGTCGTCGAGAAAGTTGGCCACGACCGCGGCGGCTTCGAGCGAACCCAACATACCGATCTTGATGGCGGCGGGGCGAGGCATTCGAGAAAGGGCGGCGAACTGCGAAGACACGATCTCTGGACCAGTCGGCGCGGAGCCGACGAATCCGGCGAGACTCTGCGAGGTCAGAGCCGTCGTTATGGTTGCGCAGTGAATCCCGAGCGCGGACGCCGTCTTTAGGTCGGCTTGAATGCCCGAGGCTCCGCTCGAGTCGGAGCCGGCGATGCTCCAAATGATCGCCTTCATCGAAGGGCTCCTTCGCGCGAGGCGGCTAGATGCGCGAGACCAAGGAGCGGCGTGCTCGCCGCGGCATTGTCGCGAACCCGCATGATCCCGGCTTCAAAAGCCAACCGTCCGGAGGCGACCGCACCGGCGAAGGCCTCCGCCATCGCCGGTGGATCGAGCGCTTGAGCGACGGCCGTATTTAGCAGCACCCCGTCGAACCCCAGTTCCATCGCGGCCGTTGCATGTGACGGTTTGCCGATCCCCGCGTCGACAATCAACGCGATTTTCGGAAAGCGTTGTCGAAGGACCTGCAGCGCGGCAGGGTTCACCAAACCCCGTCCGGTGCCGATCGGAGCGCCCCACGGCATGAGAACGCGGCAGCCCGCGTCGATCAAGCGCTCGGCGACGACGAGGTCGTCCGTCATATAGGGGAAAACTTCGAAGCCGTCTTTCGCGAGTAACGTCGCGGCCTCGACCAAGCCGAACGGATCAGGTTGCAGCGTTTGATCGTCGCCGATCACTTCGAGCTTGATCCAGTTGGTTTCGAACAAGTCGCGGGCCATTTTGGCCGTCGTCACGGCCTCTCGAACGGCGTGGCAACCAGCTGTGTTCGGTAGGACGCGGACGCCCAGGGACTTGATGAAATCGCCGAATCGCCCTCCACTCTTGGCGCTGGCTGCCTCTCGGCGCAACGACACGGTCACGATCTCCGCACGGGACCGGGAGATCGCCTCGCGCAAAGACTCCGGTGACGGATAGCGCGCCGTACCGAGGAGGAGACGACTCCGCAGTTCGACGCCCGCGATTTGCCATGTCGCATTCATTCAACCTCCCGCCATCGGCGCCAGGACCTCTAGCTCGTCACCGTCCCGCACCGCGGTCGTGGCGAAGTCTCGACGGGAAACGCAGTCGCGGTTCAAGGCCACGGCCACGAAGCGGTCCTGGTAGCCAAGGTTCGCCAACACGTCCTCGACATTGCGAGCCCCTTCGAGTTGTTGGACGGTGCCGTTGATCTTCAGACGCACTTCAAACTCCCCCTAATGAAGCTCCGCACGTCTTCGTCAACCGGGCGCCCGCCGAGAAGGTGCAGCGACGCCTCGACCAGCACGGGTGCGAGTAAGAACCCGTGGCGGTAAAGCCCATTGACGCTGAGGAGACCGGGCGAGGCTGAAATCTTCGGCAGATTGTCGAAAAATGCCGGCCGGCAGTTTGTGATCAGAGCCGTCACCTCGGCCTGACGGAAGCCGGGGTCGAGAGCGTGGGCTGCACCGAGTAGCTCAAGAGTCGACTGGACCGAGATGGGCGCCCGACTCTCGTTTTCGAGGCAGGTGGCCCCGATGACGTAACTCTCGTCCCCGCGGGGCACGACGTAAATTGGATACCGTTGGTGCAGAACTCGGACGGGCCGCGTCAAGCGAACCTCCGGCGCTCTGACCTCGACGAGTTCGCCCCTGACTCCCCGAAGATCAGGCAACTCCTCGCGGGCGCCCAACCCTCGCGTATCGATGACGAGGTCGAAAGGCTCGCCAACTCCCCGGGTCACGACGGTCCGAGCTTCGAGCGAAGCGACGCGTTCGTTGAAACGCAGTTTCACCCGAGGAGACTCCGAAAGAAAAACTTCAAGCAGCGCCAAAGCTCGATGCGTGTCGATGTGGCCTTCGTCTTCGAGTAAGAAGCCGGCGCAGCCGTCGCCCGAAAACCCAGGCTCCAACTCGGCCAAGACGGCCGGACCTACTTCGATGATTTTAGCTGCTGGACTGAATCGCCGAATGCGAGCTTCCAAATCCAACAATTCACTGAAATCCGCGTTCCGCGCTAGTGCGAGGCTGCCTTGGGTGCGCACGACGTTGGATGCCTCGGCAAGCCCGAGGAAATTGCGCCAGAGGCTCGCGGCGCGCAGCCCGAGTCGGTAGATCCGCGGGTCGCCCGCCGCCGAGGCCTCCGCGACCGGAGCTAAAAGGCCCGCCGCCGCGAAGCTGCAAGCCGAGCGGCTCGTCCAATCCCCTTCGTCGAAGAGCGATACGTCGAACTGCTCGCGCGAAAGCGCAAGTGCAAAGAGCCGCCCCAATACTCCCGCGCCGACGACCGCGACCCGGCCGGTCATGGCGTCGCCTCGGCCTCTTGCGCCTTGGCGAGATCCTGGCTGATCCGCATAGAACAGAATTTGGGCCCGCACATAGAACAGAAGTGCGCACCTTTGGCGTGTTTTTGCGGCAACGTCTCGTCGTGATACCGGCGCGCCGTCTCGGGATCGAGCGACAAGTTGAACTGGTCTTCCCAGCGAAAAGCGAAGCGCGCCTTCGACAACGCGTCGTCACGGCGCCGAGCCGCCGGGTGCCCTTTGGCAAGGTCCGCGGCGTGCGCCGCGATTTTATAGGCGATGATGCCCGCTTTGACGTCGTCCTTGTTCGGCAACCCTAGATGCTCCTTTGGCGTCACGTAGCAAAGCATCGCCGTCCCATACCAACCGATCATGGCGGCGCCGATGGCACTTGTGATGTGGTCATAGCCGGGCGCGATGTCTGTCGTCAGCGGTCCGAGCGTGTAGAAGGGCGCTTCGTCGCAAACTTCGAGTTGGCGGCGCATGTTCTCTTGGATCATGTGCATCGGCACATGGCCGGGTCCCTCGACCATGCACTGCACGTCGTGCTTCCACGCTATCTTGGTCAGCTCGCCAAGCGTCTCCAGCTCGGCGAACTGCGCCGCGTCGTTGGCGTCGGCGATCGAGCCGGGTCTCAGGCCGTCGCCGAGCGAGAAGGCGATGTCGTAGACCTTCATGATTTCGCAGATGTCGTCGAAGTGAGTGTAGAGGAAGTTCTCTTGGCCGTGCTTTTGGCACCATTGGGCCATGATCGAACCGCCGCGCGACACGATGCCGGTCACCCGATGCTTCGCTAACGGCACATGCCCGCGGAGAACGCCGGCGTGGATGGTGAAGTAATCGACGCCTTGCTCGGCTTGCTCGATCAACGTGTCGCGGTAGACCTGCCAATTCAAATTTTCGATGCGGCCGCCGCACTTCTCGAACGCCTGATAAAGCGGCACGGTGCCGATCGGCACCGGGGAATTACGGATGATCCAGTCGCGGGTTTCGTGGATGTTGTCGCCGGTCGAGAGATCCATGACGGTGTCGGCGCCCCAGCGCGTCGCCCACACGAGTTTCTCGACTTCTTCGTCGATGCCGGAACTCACCGCCGAGTTGCCTATGTTGGCGTTGATTTTCACCAAGAAGTTCCGACCAATGATCATCGGCTCGGATTCTGGGTGGTTTATGTTGGAAGGGATGATGGCGCGACCGCGGGCCACCTCCGAACGCACGAACTCCGGCGTCACTTCGCCGTTCAGCTGGGCGCCGAACGGTTGGCCTGTCAGCCTCGCCTCGCGTTCTTTCGTGACGTCGTCTTGCGGCTTTTGCAATTGCCCGAGCATTTGCGTTTCGCGCAGCGCGACGTACTCCATTTCCGGAGTTATGATCCCTCGCCGCGCATAGTGAAGTTGCGTGACGTTTTGTCCGGCCTTGGCGCGGATGCTCCGCCGCTGGAGCCCAGGAAACGCCTTCCCCTCCGCGATGGGGAGCGTATCGACCGACGGCCGCACGTCGCCTCGC
>JAYWBY010000280.1:0-1827 GCA_043781115.1 Pseudomonadota bacterium | reverse complement strand
GGGGCCCGAAAGCCCCGAGTCGCCGCCCCGCCCGTCCCCCTCGCCCGCTTTCATGATATAATTCCGGAAGATCGGCCCTAAAATCGAGCGGCACGGAGCGGACGATGTTGAAGCGTGGCTTGGACCAAATCACGGCGTGGATCCTCGCGGTCGTCCTGACCGGCCTAGCCGTGACGGGCATCTACTTTGCGACGAGGTGGTCCGCCAACCGTCATCCTCTGGACGCGGACGAAAAGGCCGAGAAGGCGCCGGAACCCGGCAAACCGCACGTCGAGGGAACTCAGGAAGGCGAGGAGCCAGACCTCGGTCCTGAGCACGAAGCTCCCGCCGCGACGAAAGATGCCGAAGCCGCACCCGTCAAAGCGCCGGCGCACGCTGGACCGAACTGGGACTACAAGGGCAGCCTCGGCCCCGAACACTGGGGCGAGTTGGCGGACGAATTCACGACTTGTAAGGCGGGCAAACGCCAGTCGCCGATCGACATCGACGAGCCGGTGACCAACGGCAAACTCCTGCCGATCAAATTCCACTACAAGGAAGCCGACGTCGTCTGGAAAAACCTTGGGCACACGGTTCAAGGCGACCTGCCGTCCGGCAACTTCATCGAGATCGACGGCGAGCGTTACGACCTCGTCCAGTTTCATTTCCACGCGCCGAGCGAGCACAAGATCTCGAGCATTCCCTACGATCTTGAAATGCACCTGGTCCACAAAAACGCTGAAGGCAAACTCGCGGTGGTCGCCGTACTTTTCGAGGAGGGCAAGACCAACGCGGTGTTGGCGCCTCTTTGGAAGGTCATGCCGAGCGCGGGCGAAACGAATCCGGAGCCGATCGCCTTCGACGTCGGCAAGACCTTACCGAGCCGTCACACTTACTACGAATACCCGGGCTCGCTGACGACGCCGCCTTGCACCGAGGGCGTCAAATGGTTCGTCCTGACGATGCCCGGCGAGGTCGCCTCGAAGCAGGTCGACGAATTCGTCCGCGTTGTCACTTTCAACGCGCGCCCCGTGCAGCCACTCAGCGGCCGTAAGGTCGTCAAGAGTACTCGTTAGCTTTCATCTGCCGTAAAATACGTGGTCTCTGCCACGCCAGGTGCCACACGCGGTAGATCGCCTCGAAGACGATGCCGCCCGACATCTTGGATTGGCCGGCGCGCCGTTCGACGAACAGGATCGGCACCTCGGTCAGGGTGAAGCCCGCCAGGTGCGCCCGGTACTTGAGCTCGATCTGAAAAGTGTAGCCGTCGCTCTGGATGCCGCTAGGCCCGATGGCTTCCAGCACTTCCCGCCGCCAGCCGTTGAAACCACCGGTCAAATCCCGGACGGCCAAACGCAAGACGAAACGAGCATAGGCGCTGCCGAGGCGGCTGATCATGCGTCGCCCGAACCCCCAGTTTTCCGTGCCGCCGCCTGCGACGTAGCGGCTGCCGATGACGACTTGGGCTTCGACGAGCGCTTCAATGATGCGTGCCAAGTCGACGGAACGATGCGAAAGATCGGCATCCATCTCGATGAGCGAGTGGTAGCCCCGCGCTAGCCCCCATCGAATGGCGTCGACGTAAGCCGTGCCGAGGCCGAGCTTGGCCGGGCGCTCAATGAGGAAAACGGCGCCTGGTCGGTCGACAGCCGCGGCTTTGATCAAGGCTCGCGTCTCGTCGCTGCTGTTGTCGTCGATGAAGACGACGTGAACGCCGGGAGCGTCACGAAAAACGCCGTCGAGGAGCGGTACGATGTTCGCTGCCTCGTTGACGGTCGGGATCATGACCAGAGTCTTTGCCAAGCCGTTCCTCAACTGTTGTGCCCGAGGCGACCCCTGTTGTATTAT
>JAYWBY010000279.1:0-14092 GCA_043781115.1 Pseudomonadota bacterium | reverse complement strand
CCCGGTCAGCGCGAAAGGCTTTGACCATCGCCGACCGTTTGGTGTGCTTCAAGGTCTCGAAGCGCAACCCGTGCAGGGCTAGACGGTCGCCAAGCAGCAGCGCGAAGGCCGCGGTTACGATGTAGCCGTGCTTTGGCGCCTCGGCGACGACATCGGGCACCAGCTCGCCGTAGTAGGGGACGTTCCAGATTTCGGGGCGTTTGGGGTCGTATTTGGTCCAAAGCGCCCCGGATACGTCCGATGGCGTCCGGGTGTAAGCGCAGCCGCGGAAGGCGATGGTGTCGGCCTTGCCGGAACTTTTGTGGGTTAAGGCCACCGCGTTGCCGGCGAGTTCGGGTGCTTTTGCATCCACGGTCGCCGCGGCTTCCATCCACGCCGCGCCGTTCGACGCCAGAAGTTCCGCCAATCCCACGAGGATGTTGTAGGTGCTGAGTACCCGGTGTTTGTAGGGCTTCCACGAATGCGTCTCGACTAGGACGCCAAGGCGGTTGCGGGCTCCCCAATAGCCGTTCGAATAGCGCGGAGAAAGGAGCGACAAGTTGAAGCCCGAAGCCGGATCGTCTTCCTTGTTGAGGGTCGGGTAGAAGGACACCGGTGTGTGGCCGGACTTTTCTAGACGGGCGAAGAGCTCGTTCCGGAGCGTCAGGCCGACGGTCTTAAGCGGCAGAGGCCCGACGTCGGACGGGTCGATCATGATCGAAAGATCGTGCTCGAAGTCGGCGCCGTTGGTGGCGTGGAGGTCGGCGAAGATCAGCGGGTCGAAGCTGTTGATCAGGCGCAGGGCAGCGGCCGTCTCTGGCGCCTCGATCTTGGTGTAGTCCCGGTTCAAATTCAAATTCTGCGCCGTCGCGCGCCAGCCCATTTCTTCCGGGCCAT
This sequence comes from Pseudomonadota bacterium, assembly GCA_043781115.1. Lineage (GTDB taxonomy): Bacteria > Bdellovibrionota_B > Oligoflexia > Oligoflexales > CAIYRB01 > CAIYRB01. The sequence goes on along the minus strand of JAYWBY010000279.1, from coordinate 13,216 downwards.
TTTGATTCGGGCGGTTGTACGCTGAGAAACGTTCGTGCCCGTCGATGTTCAAGACCGGAATGAAAAGTACGATGATCTGACCCAGCAGCGCCTTGCCGAACTTATCGGCAAGCGCGTCTTGCACGAAGGCGAAGCCCGCGTCCTTGCCGTCGGATTCACCCGGGTGGATGCAGCCTTGGATCAGCAACACCGGCAATCGGCTCTGGCGGGCGGCCTCGGGGGTGGTGTGGCCGGCGTTCGAGACGACCAGCGCCATCATCGAACGTTGCTCGGGCGTCGTGCCGAAACGCAGGGCCTTGATCCGGCGCGGGTAGAGCTTCGGCAGTTCCTCGCAAAGCTGCATCACTTCTTCGTAGCGTCCGGTGCGTGTGTAGTCGGACTCTTCGGCGACCGTCGACAGGCGGCTCTCGCTCATAGGCCTCCCGCCACGGAGATCAGCGACCCGTTGACGGGTGCGCCGGCGGGGCCGACGAGCTGCTCGACGACGCCGAGTATGTCGGTCGTCGTTACCCATTCCTTCGGGTTGGCGTCAGGCATCGCTTGACGGTTGGCCGGCGTGTCGATGACGGTCGGCATCACGGCATTGACGGTGACGCCCGAGCCGCGAACCTCGGTCGCCAAGGCCTCAATCAGACAGTTGAGCGCCGCCTTTGACGCCGTATAAGGCCCCATGTTGGCCGCGGCTTGGCTGAGCGTGCCGCGCGCCGAGACGAAGACCAAGCGGCCAAAACCACGGGCGCGCATGCCGGGCGTTGCGTGCTTGGCAAGGAGAAAGGCGCTCTTCAAGTTGGCGCTCATCAGGAAATCGAAGTCGGCTGTCGAGCAATCGGTCACTGAACCGTAGCGAAAACCACCGGCGGCGTTGAACAGGGCGTCGATGGCGCCGGCCTCTTGAATCATGCGTTTCACGGCGGCCTCGTCGCCGAGGTCACACTCGACGCTGGTGACGCCGGCGAGCTTAGACGACTGGACGAAGTCTTTCACCTTTTCGAGGTCGGCTTTGGTGCGGCAGGAAGCCACGACGCGCCGGCCCTTCTTGGCGAAGTATTCGACGGCGGCGCGGCCCAGGAACCCCTCGGCTCCGCCGATCAAGATGCTCTCAGCTTGGACTTTTGCGGTCATGTGGCCCTCTTGCGAGCGAGCGCCCACTCGAGGGTCACTGGCGTAATCATCGTCGTGAACATAACCATTATTACTATTGCAGCATAGAGCTGGGAATCAATGATCCGTTGGCCATTCAACACTAGGCCGGAGCCGATGGCCGCAAAAATGAGTCCAACCTCGCCCCGCGGCACCATGCCGAAACCGACCAGCCAACGGTTGAGTCCCTTTTCGGTCGCCGCCAAGCCGCAGATTTGCTTGGCGGCGACGGCCACGATCGACAAAACGGCAGCAATCTTCAGAACGGCGGGATCGGCGATGGCCAATAGGTCGACTTTCATCCCCATTGTGACGAAAAAGACCGGGACGATGGCACGGGCGACGGGGTGCAGAAGGTTTTCCAACGTCGGGACCTTGGGTCCAAAAAAACCGGTGAAAGCCGCGTCGTCGATGACCAGACCGGCGGCGAATGCGCCGACTATCGGGGCCAGGCCCGCCAACTGGGCCAAGTAAGCGAAAAGCCCGCACCAAACCAAGGCGAGACTAAGCAAGACGTAGCGATTCCCGAGCCGCGCGCCGAGGCGAAACACGGGTGGCGCCAGGCGCGAGCCCGCAATTAAGGCGCCGATCAGGAAAAGCGCGGCCTTCGCCGTGATCCACGCGACCTGGGCCAGACTGACCGTCTCACTTCCCGCCGATCCAGCGGCGGCGATGAGGGCTTGGACGACCGCCAAAGCGATCAACCCGAGGACGTCGTCGATGACCGCGGCGCCGAGGATGATTTTGGTTTCGCGGGTGCCGAGCTGGCCGAGGTCTTTCAGAACTCGCGCGGTGATGCCGACGCTCGTGGCGCAGAGCGTCGCGCCAAGGAAAAGCTGCGCATACGCGGAACGCTCCGGCAAGAGCCAAACGCCAACGCCAAACCCTAGGCCCATCGGGGCGACGACCCCCGTGACGGCCACGAGCGCGGCGCTGGTGCCGACCTTGGTCAACTCAGAGACCGACGATTGCAGCCCGACTTCGAAGAGGAGCAGCACTACGCCGGCCTCGGCGAGGACATTTAAAACATTGTTTTCTTTGATAAATTCAAAGTAATGGCAGCCGAGCAAAGGCAGCGCCCCCAAGGCCACGCCCGCCAACAGCTCGCCGAGCACGACTGGTTGCCGGCATTTTGCCGCGGCGTACCCCAAAAGGTGCGCCGCGATCCAAATCACCGCAAAACCAGCCAGCACTTGCATCAAAGGCATCAGAGACACGGCGACAACTGCTCCGCAAAAGACTTAAGCGGCGCCGGGCTTGGCTTTGCCGGTATCCGCTTTGCCTTGCTGCTGATTGTACTCGTCGAGCTTGGCCTTAGCCAAGGCAAAGTCCGGGTGCTTGCGGACGACACGTTCCAGGATCTTGATGGCGTCGTCGATGTCGCCGCGCGCCTTTTGCAGCACGGCTTTGTTGTAGAGGGCGTCACGATTCTGCGGATCGTTTTTGATGATCTGGTTGTAGACCTTCAGGGCTTCGTCCTTCTGGTCCGTCTCTTTCAAGCAGATGCCGAGCTGATTGAGGTAGCCGACGTTTTCTTCGTCGTGGCTGAGAGCTTGGCGGATGTATTTCTGCGCGGCTTTGTAGTCTCGGAGCGCGAACTTGGCTTGGCTCAAATAGTGGTACAGGTCGGGGAACTCGAGCTTGTGGGTCAACGCCGTTTCGAGCAGCTTCACGGCTTCTTCGTAGCGTTTCATTTTAAAAAGGATGTCGGCGGCGCTCTTGTAGCGAATGGCGTTGAGCGGCGACAAGGCGATCGCGGCTTTGAACCCGGCGACGGCTTGGTCCCAGTTGTTCTGCATCGCATAAATGACGCCGCGTTCCGAGTAAAGATGGACGAAGTTCGCGTTTTTCTTCTCGGCTTCGTCGAGCAGCTTCAGGGCGCGGTCGAGGTCACCGCGTTTGACCATGATACGGGCCAAACCGACGGTCGGACGGGCGGCTTTCGGCGCCGCCTTCGCCAGGTCCTGGTAGATCCTTTCCGCCAGGTCGAGCTTGCCCTCGCGGAGGCTGACCTTGGCGAGTTCGTAAACTTTTTCAGGGTTGGCCGGATTGTGGAATTTAGCGAAGGCCGAACGGATCTTCGGACCGATGTCGCCGAGCGTGAAGGGTTTGACCAAAACCTCGCTGACACCGGATTCCAGCGCCAACATGATCTTGTCCTTGTTGGCCCCGTCCATCATCAAGCAAAACGGCGCTTGGTCGAGCGCGGCGTTTTCGCGCAGTTCACCCAAGAAGTCGAGGCCGCCCATGACCGGCATCTCGAGGTCGCAGATGTAAGCGCTGATCTTCAATTTGTCCTGGCGGATCGCTTCGATCGCCTCGTAGCCGTTGGTCGACTGCTTGGCGTTGCCGAGGTTGAGCTTCACCATTTGATGGGCGACGATCAGGCGCAGGTCCATCTGGTCTTCGATGACCATGACGGTCCCTTGGGGATCGAGCGCCAAGGGCGTCGGGATCTTATATTTTGCCGAGAGGTTGCGGGCGTCGTCAGTCATGGCTTGTGTTTCGGATTGGGGACGCCTTTGGCTTAATTAGGGGATTTGGTGAGCAGGCGATAAATATGGTTTTTACCGCGGAGAACGCGGAGTTCGCGGAGGCTTGGAACGGTCGGCCCTGGCCGGTCAGCCCTTTCCGCGACCTCCGCGCCTCCGCGGTAAAAATTCCCCCGCGCCTTAGCAGTCCCCTCAAACCTTGCCGAAGGCTTTCATCAACGCCGCGTTCTCTTCCTCGTCGCCGAGCGTGACGCGAAGGCAACCCTTGAGGCCAGGTCCCGGCGAGACGTTGCGCACCAGGATGTCCTGGTCGATCAACTTTTTGTAGGCCGCCAGGGCCCGTTCGTTGTCGGGCCAGCGGACGAGGAGGAAGTTCGCCTCGGAGTTTTTGACCTGATAGCCGCCGTTCGCGGCCAAGCGACTCAGTTCGGCATAGACGAGGCTGCGTTGCTTGACGGCGTTGTCCTGAATCGCGGCAAGGTGGCGGCGCATTTCGGGGTCTGAAAGCAAGACCTCGGCGCAGACGAGCGAAAAGTGGTTGAGGAGGAACGGCAGGCGCAATTTTCGGAGCAATGCCAGGTATTCTTCCGCCGCGACGAAGTAGCCGATGCGCACGCCGGCACATCCCATGGTCTTGGAAAACGTCCTGAGCAGAATGAGGTTGCTGTAGCGTCCGATCAAATCGGTGTACGGTTCGGCGGCGTATTCAAAGTACGCCTCGTCGGCGAGCCACAGGGTGTCCGGATACTTGACGAGCAGGCTTTCGAAGGTCTTTTTCGGCAGGACGTTGCCGACTGGGTTGTTCGGCGAAGCGAAAATGACGAGCGAGCCCTTTGGCAGCGTCGGCAACTTCGCTGGGTCGTACTCGAGATCGTCGTTCAAGAGCCAAGGCTCGTAGGGAATGCCTTCGTACGTGCAGTGAGCCTCATAGAGAGGAAAGGACGGGCGGGCGATGACGACCTTGCCGCCTTTTTGCGTCCCTTTGGAAAAAACGGAAAGCGCCAAACTCACTAAATAGTTCGACCCGGGACCCAGCAGAACGTTTTGCGCTCCGACGCCAGCGTAAGCAGCCAGGTCTTGGGCCAACTCGTCGGCGAAGGCCGATGGATAGCGATTCCACGGCCGCTGCATGAGTCGCTTCAGGACCTTCTCCTTCAGCGACTGCGGCAGGTCCCAAGGGCTCTCGTTTTGGTCGAGCTTGATCGCAACTTTCGGGGTGTCGATTTTGTAGGCCGAGGCCGAGATCAACGACGGCGTGACGAACGTCCCAAGCCACGCCGGGTCCGGTCTCTTCGGGGTGATGACGCCGGCGGTCGGCATGGGTTTACAGCTCCCTGGTCTTGGCGAAGTGCAAGCGGCGAAGGCGTTCATAGACGACGACCGACACGGCATTGGCCAAGTTTTGGCTGCGCACGCCGGGATGATACATCGGAATCCGGTAGAAGGCCTCGGGAAAGCGGCGCTGCAGCTCGTTCGGGAGTCCAGACGTCTCGCGACCGAAGATCAGCACGTCGCGCTCTAAAGGCGCGTCCCAGTAGTCCTGATCGGCTTTCTTCGACAAAAAGGCGCAGCGGCCTGGAAAGAGCTGCAACACGTCCTCAATGCTGTCGTGAATTTCCAAGTCCAGGAACGGCCAGTAGTCGAGCCCAGCGCGCCTTAGGTTCTTGTCGTCGGCAGAGAAACCGAACGGCGGCACGAGGTGGAGGCGCGACCCCGAGCCCGCGGCCAAACGGGCAATGCTGCCCGTGTTCTGAGGAATCTCCGGTTGATAGAGGACGATGTGCGGATGGCCGGCGATCATGCGCCGTTACCTGCACGAGGCTTCGGACCCTCGTTGCCTTTGACGTGAGCGGCAAAGCTGCGATAGGCGCGGCGCAGACTCAAAATCGAGACGGTGTTGACGCCGAAGTGGGCGATGATCGGGGGCCAGAGGCTCCCCGTTTCCTCCGCCAGCCAGCCAAGGAGCAGGCCGGCGATCAGCGCCCAAACGCTCCAGGCCGAAACGAGACCTTTTTGGCCCATGTGCAAGAGGCCGAAAAGCAAGCTGGTCAAGACGAGACCCGCGAAGGGTTGGAGCGCGCCGCGAAACAGCAGCTCCTCGCCGAACGACGTCAGGAGCGCGAGATAAATCGCCATCGGGATCGTGCACGGGCCGAGGAAGCGCATGATGGCCGTCTTCAATTCGCGGAACGACGGGAACCAGTCCTCGAAAAAATAGCTGAGCACGAGCAGGAGCGCCGCGCCGAGGGAACCGATCAAGACGAGGCGCAACGCCTCGTAGGGATCGTGCGGCACAGCCATGATCTTGCCGAGCGTTTTGTGACCGAAGGCGATGACCGCCAGGCCGACGGCGATCATGATGCCGTAAACGAAGGTCGACTTCCTGATCAGGGCCGCCGGCGCCATATCGAGGTCCGCTTCAGAGTCCAAAGTTTTACGGGGAAGCGGCATGGTGCGGAGGCCTTAGCCCCGGTGCGGGGCAAGAAAGCTTCGTAACAAATAGGGGTTACCCTGTCCATGACCTAAAGTCATCGACCTTCCGGGGAGTTGACTGGGCGATTCAGGGCGGCCGTGGCCCCGGCACGTGCTTTGGCAAAGGCGTCTCGACCGACCCTCAAGCCGAGCGGGGTGACGCGGGGCAAGTCGCCGATGACCAGCGTCGCGAGGTTGGTGCGGGGCGGTGGCAGACCTTCTGCTTTGCCGTGGAAGCGCCGCCACGGCGAGGTGGACGTCAAGTGATGGTAGAGAATGCGCTCTCCAGCGGGGGCGAGGTGGAGGCCCGGGCGGTCGGCGATGCCGCCATCGAGTTTGGGCCGGCGGTCGATCCATACGGGCTGGAACATTCCCGGCAGGGCGCACGACGCCCTGATCGCCGCGGCCAGATCGCCGCTGGTGCGGAGCTCGGTGCGCCGCGTCAACACGTCGAACACGGAAATGCGCACCGGCACGCGGCACGCCGCGAAGTCTTGGACCGGTAAGAGTTGGCGGAGTTTGGCGTCGAAGAGCTTGCCGCGCAGGAGTCCAAGACCCGGGCGAGGATCCCAAAAATCGGCGCGTTGCAGGCGGAGGAGTTCGTCGGCCAGGCGTTCAGGAGCGAGCCCCGCAGCCCAAAGGCCGGTAATAAGAGCTCCGGCGCTCGAGCCGCGCGTTCCGGCAGGCGCCAGCCCGGCTTCGTCGAGGGCCGCCAAAACGCCGGCGTGCGCGTAGAACCCAAAAAATCCGGACGACATCGCCAGCGTGAACGGGCCGGCGGCCAACCATTGCTTCAAAGTCGGACGCAACTCCGTCACGGGGCTTGGCTTACGATGACGAGGCCCCGCGCGACCAAGGGCGCGAGCGGCGCCAAGTCGGCAAGGGTTGTGCGCGACACATCGAGGCGCGCGAGGTTCTCCAAACCGGCGAGCGGCGTGACGTCGGCAATGGGGTTGCCGGCCAAATCTAGACTCTTCAGCGTCGTCAGGTCGGCGAGCGGCGTCAAATCCGTGAGGCCGCGGTCCTTTAGCGTCAGACTCGTCATGCCGATCAAGCGCTCGTTGGCCTGGTTGCAGTCTTCCGCCATCGTCGTCCAGAAAACCGCTTGGATCGTGCGGCGTGCTGCAGGATTCGTCGACTGGTCGAGGCAAAAGTGAAGGAAGGGCGTCGCGGCGTAGTTCCGGAGTTGCCGGTGTTTGCCCAAAACGAGCAGCCGGTCGCTTCCGCGAGGCGACTCTAAGGGCGCCAGGGCGTCGACGTCCTGCACGTCGTTGCCGTCGATGCTGAGCGTCTTCAGATGCGTCAGCAGCAGCAGAGGGGAGACGTCGGTGACCAAGTTGCCGGTGAGCGATAGGGATTCGAGCTTCGTCAGCTGCGCCAGCGGGCTCAGATCCGCGAGCATGAAACCGTCGAGCTTCAGCGTCGTCGCGGTCGAGAGGCGCGTCGCCAAGTCGCGGCAGGATTTCGCTCCGAGGCCGGTGCTGAGGTGCTCGATGGTCAGTCGCTGACTCGGATTGGCGCCTTTGCCGGCACACAAACGGTAGACGTCAATGCGAGCCAACTCCGCCGCGGAATAGTGAGGCACGGGGGTGATGCACTCCGGCGGCGCTTCGAGTCCCGCCGCTTCCGCCAGCCAACAGACTGGTTCGGCGACGAGTCCCGTATAACCGCCCGGTCCACAGCTCAACCCTAAACCGCGCGAAACGACGCCAAGCTGCGCTTGGCTGCCATCGGCGCGGGTGACCAAAGCCGGTCCGCCGCTGTCGCCGGAGCAAGCGTCGCGGCCCTCGCCCCCGATGACGGCTTCCGCCGGATTCGACGCATGGATGACGGCTTCAGCCTGAAATTTCCGGCCGGCGTTGCCGTCGTCGCGACGGCCGTAGCCGACGAGCGTGGACTTAGCTGACTCCAGCGCCGCGAGTTTCCCGGCCAGCGTCGAGACGAGCGGCACGGCGTCGACGCCGGTCATTTCCTTCTCGAGAAAGACCAAACCGAAATCGCCGTAGCCGAGCGGGTCGCGACGTAGCGTCGGGTAGACTTTCGCGGAGACCACGCCCAGACCGGTCGCCGCGTCGACGCGTGAGCCGTCAGATCCGTCACCGGTGTAAATCTTCAAGCGGTCTTTGATTGCTGGTCCGAGCTTTTCCGCGTCGAAGCCGCCGCTTTTCAGACAATGGCCTGCGGTCAAGACGACCGTCGCCGCGATCAACGTGCCGGTACATTCGCCGCTGAGCTCGGTGCTCCCGGGGTCGCCGAAAGCCAAGCCCACGACTGCGGGAAAGGCGCCGGGCGCCACTGCTTCTCCGCCGACGACTTTGAGCCCGGAAACGCCCTCGGCCGGAGTCCGGCCGCAGCCAAGAAGGCCAATCATCAGAATGATTTGTAAGGCTCGTCCACGCATTTGGCTAATATACAATTTTACTCGATGAAAGTCAAATATTATAGCTAGTTATACTCCAAACTGGCGGCCTCACGACAGTTGCGGTTAAATGCCTCCATGAAGAATTTTTTCGCGGCGCTTTGCCCCGCTTTGGTGCTCCTGTCGTCGTCCGCCTGCGTCCATACGTCCAGCTCCTCGAGCGAGCCCGCGGGCCCCACGGCGCCGCCGGCGCACGGCGACTCCGCTGCCGGAAAGGACACGACCCTTCCGCACCCGTTTCTTTGGACGCTCGAGCGAGACGGCAAAAAGAGCTACCTCTTCGGCACTGTCCACGTCGGCGTCAACGCCGAGAAGGACCTGCCGCCGAGCGTTTGGAACGCCTTCAAAAAAACGCCATGCTTCGTGATGGAAGCCGATCAATCGGAAATGGAGCCGCGGACTCTCCAAGCCATGGCGACCCTGCCCGAAGGGGAGACTTTGCCGGCGAGTTTGTCAAAGGAAGCCTGGGAAAAACTGCGCACCCGGTTGGCCGGCGCCTTGCCGCCGACTATGCTCGAACACGCCAAACCCTGGTTCGCCACGATCGTCTTCATGCAGCAGTCCTTGCCGCCCGGCGAGCCGATGGACGGCGCTTTTCAGCACGAAGCCAAAGCCGCCAACAAACGCGTCGAATATCTGGAAAACTGGCGGGAAGCGATCTCGGCCTTCGCCCGGGCCACCGACGCCCATGACCTCGAGGACATGGTGCTTCATGAGCCCGAGGCGAAGAAGCAAACGGACGCTTTGATTGCCGCCTACCGGTCGGGCGACGAGGCGCGCCTCGGCGAGGTGCTCGAGTCGATGAACGCCGAGACCAAGGACGCCGCGGCGAAGCTCAAGATTTTGATCACCGAACGCAACGCCCTTTGGCTCCCTCGGCTCAAGGCCAGCATCCGCCCGGGCGGCTGCTTCGTCGCCGTCGGGGCAGCACATTTGATCGGCAAGGCGAATCTTCGCGAACAGCTGACGGCCGAAGGCTATAAAATCAAACGAATCGTAAGCGTCAAAGCCGAGGATCAACCGTGAGTCGAATGCTCTGGGGTAGTTTGCTGTCAGCCGTCCTCGCCGCGTCTCCGGCCTTAGCCGGACCCCGCAAATTCAAAGCCGGTGAGTCGCTGGAGCAACTGGCTGAGGATCACTACGGGGACAAGCACTACAGCTTGGTGCTGGTGAAGCTCAACAAAATTAAGGACGACAAAAAGGTGGCGCCCGGCACGGAGATTCGCATGCCGGATTTGAAGGAAATGCTGCTGAACGAGGGCTTTCCGAAGGCTCTGGAGCCGGAGCTCGAGCAGGTCATGAAGGCTCGCTACAGCTACATCAAGGTCCATAGCGAACTGGAGAAAGCCCTCCATCCCGAAAATGGCACCGGCAAGATTCAGATCCCGATGCTCGTGCAAACTGAGCTAAAGGGTGCAGCGGACGCGCTGGACAAAGCCGGAAAGTCTTTGAACAAGGGCGGCAATTTTTCCGAGTCGTCGACGCGCATGCGCCAGCGCTTACAGAAGTGCGCGGAAAATTTCCGCAAGCTCGCCAAGGGCTCTCAGGAAAAGGGGCTCGAAGCCTCGGTGCATTTGCTGTTCGCGCAAGCCTTTGTTCGCGGGCTGATGTGGGCCCTCAACGAGGACGGCGATGTCAAAAGCGACGATAGCGCGAAGTAGTCAAGCCGCTCGTTGCACCAGGATCAGCGTCTTATCGTCAGGCTCAGTGAGCGTTTCCAGATGGGGCGCACCGCTCAAGGCCAGACCGTCGAGCACTTGCTTGACGCTGCGCGCGGTCATGCTCTTCGAGCCGTTGAGCACGCCGTCGGAGGCCAGCAGGATCGCTAGGTCGGGCGCCGTGCCTTCCAGCTTTCGCGATACCACGTTGAGCTGCAGCGTTTCGTAGAGGCCGAGCATGCCTCCGGAGGCCGAGAGCCTCGTCGTCTTGCCACCCTGGAAAATCACGACCGGTACGTGCCCGGCGCTCCAATACGTCAGCTCGTCGCGGTGCATGCGCAGAATCCCGAGAGTCAGCGTGTGAGGCTGGCGTTTGCCGAGAACGAAAAGCGTCGAGTTGACGCAGTTGAGAAAGTTCACGGGATCGAAACGCGGATCGGCCAGGCGCTCCGCCCAAAGTGACTGCACCGCGTGAACCACCAGCGCCGCCTGCACGCCTTTGACGGTCGCGTCGCCGACCGCCAAGAATACTTCGCCGACTTCGCCGTCGCGCACCGCCATCCAGTCGCCGCCGAGCGCGTCGTGCTTCAGTTGCAAACAACGAATGATGAACTTGCCAAGGAATTCACGAGTCTCGGGCGGCGCCAAGGAGTCTTGAATTTGATTGGCGAGGTCCAGGTCTCGCGCCAAAAGAAGATGCGAATCGTGCTCCGCGATGTGCCGCCGGCGGAAGAGCCAGCCGGCGGTCGCGCTGAGATTCAGCGTGTAGGCCACCATCGCGCCCAACATTGGCACGTACGACCCGCCGTAGAGGAACGCCAAGATGGATCCGCCTGTCAGTGCGACGGGAAGGGCGAGGAGCAAGACGGCGAGGTAGGTGGCTCTATCCTGCTGCTCGGGTCCAGAGTCGGCGCCTTGCCGACGTACTCGCGGAACTTGAACAGCGCGTTTAGCTCGGGTTGAAACGCCGGCGTCGCGAAAGTCGAGCTATGTAAGTAATCGACCCCGAGCGTCAACGCCAAGGCGGAAGCAAACCACCAGCGATGGCGTTTCAGCGTCTCAGCGAGTGTCGATCTTTCGGCGTTCATCCTTGAACTTCCCGTCGAGCTGTTTCAATCAGTACAACAGCGGTTTCCGTATCTCGCACGGCGGCGCCAACGTCTGCTCGTCCCAGTTGCTGGAGTTGGCGCTATTTTGATGTGAACTCCTGACGCTCTTCGTCCTGGTCACGCCGTTCCACCCCGAGACGTAGTAATTCTGAAAGGCCAGGTCCAGCATGTTCCAGTCGTTGACGTCGGTCAGGACGTTGGTGTTTTCGTTGTTGTAACCCGCTGGCTGCAAATTGAATTGGACGTTGCCGTCGACCTTGTCGCCGTCGGCGTTGAAGTCGATGGCGGTGCCGGCCCAACCCGCGACTTCGTTCAATGAGGCTTCGTTGAGGGTCGTCCGGCCGCCGCTCGAGTAGCCTATCTTAAAGCGCGTCAAGTCGGCGTTGTTCGGTTGGTTTTGCAGACCGGTGTTGAGCGGATGGCCCGAAGTGTTGAAATAGTACACGTCGCCGTCGTTGTTTTCGTCGAGACCGTTCAGTTGGTAGAGATAGTTCATGGTGCTGACGTAGTTCGGCTTGTAGTTCACGTCGCTGTCGCCGCCGTGACCCAAGCCCAAATTGTGCCCGAGCTCGTGCATCAGCGTGCCGGCCTGGAAGTTGATGACCAGATTCTCGTTAGTCGGGTTGAAGCCCCAGTCGCCGAGCGTAATGATGCCGTCGTTGCCCGGGTATTCGGCAAGGCCGCTCGACCCGTCGGTGTCGTCGACGTTTTGGCTCCAGCCGACGATGAAATAGTGGAAGACGTTGCGTCGGTTGATGGCGAAGTTTTCCTGCTTCAGATCGTAAAGGTTGACGCAGTTCGAGGCGTCGTGAATGCCGTCGGTGCCGAGGTAAATGCAACGCTTGAACGGCAGCTCGTGGCCGCCGCCCAAGTCGTAGTTGTCGGGATTCAGCCCGGGAGCTTGGTCGAAGAGATCGCCGACGTCGAAGTGCACATGGATGCGGTGCTGGTTGCTGTCGCCAACGGCCGGCGCGTGGTTGACGAACGCGTCGCGGACTTTATCGAGGGCCGCTTTGCGGAGCGGCAAAGCATAAGGGCTGGCGAGCGAATCGCTGAGCGAGCTGACCAGCCCCGCGGGATTCGCCATGTAGTCGAGCTGGACGAAGATGTCGCGTACCAGCGGATCGGCGCCGAGTTCGCGCAAATTTATGCCGGCCAACCCCGAATCCAGCACCTCCTGGCCGTCGGTGAACCAGTCGCCGTCTGTGTCGGGATTCAGCGGATCGGTGTGACTGACGTTGATTTCGTAGTCGTCGGTTAGGCCGTCACCGTCCGTGTCGGTGCCGGCGGCGGCGCCCGTGCCGTTCGGGCCACCGGGCGAAGCTGAAGTGAAGACGGTCCAGTCGCCCGAGGTATCGGTGTCGTCATAGGGATAAAGGCGACCGATTGAAGTGCCGGCATTGCCGTTCGGCATCAGCACGGCGCTGGAAAACGTGCCGGTCAGCGGCGCCTTAGTCATCGTATAGGAGGCGTTGTTCCAGCGGACGAAGTCGATCGAGGCGCCGGCTTTAGTCAACTCGAAGTACGAGTTCCGTTCGAGGATGACCATGGACGGGAGGTAGAGGTCGGTGTCGCCCGAGTTGTCTTGGCCGCTGCCGCTGTTTTGCGCGTGCAAAAGCACGTAACCGCCGGCTTTAAGGACCACGGCCGGCAGGGCGCCGGTCACCGTCGCCACGCAAGCATAAGTGGCGTTGCAGCTCCGGAAGCCGTAGGTTCCGAGGTCGATCGGCGAGCTGGTCGTGTTCATGACCTCGACCCAACCGGAATCGGTGAAGATGCCGCTGTAGAGTTCGGTGATGAGCAGGTCCGGCAGCCGACGCAAGACCTTGACGGTGAAGCCTTTCGTCGTTTGCGAACCGCCGTGATGGAGCGTCGCCGTCAGGCTGCCGAGCACATGCGTGCCGGAGTAGGGCGGGCGGGTCACGG
>JAYWBY010000278.1:0-5353 GCA_043781115.1 Pseudomonadota bacterium | reverse complement strand
TCGGCGGCGGCATTGCGTACATCGTGCAAGGGCGGCCTTACCCTGAGTGAGTCTCAGCGCGAGCACTGACGCGGGTTGTAGTAGCCGAATCCGTCTTGCAGCGTGCTGGCGTACTCGTACGTGCCGACGCGGTGTTCGATGTTCTGCCAGCCATTTTCGTCGAGATAGAAGTTCTCAGCCGGGTTCATGTTCGGATTGACCCAGTAGGTCTTGACGTTCGTTTGCACAAAGAAGGAGCCGATCCAGGCGTATTCGAACCCCGGGCATTCGTCGACGACCGAACCGCTGTGGACCGGGAACTCGAAGAGGTATTCACCGAGCTGGGTCTCGCCCGGGTAGGCGGTAGCAGGGCCGTGGAACTTGAATTCGGGGTCGTTGTATTGCGCGCTGAAGTGGCAGTTTGGCGAATTGCCGAGATCATGGGCTTGGCTTTTGCCGTAGAAGCCGACGACCTGGACTTGTTCGCCGTCGCCGAGCCACGGCACGCGGACGATCGTTTTCAATGACCCCGAACCATGGGAGCTCGGCGCGGTCTCGAGCCTCTCGACGTAGATTTCGCAATGGTTCGCCGGCACGTTCAAGCCGGTGCTGCTTTGTACGCTCGATGCCGTCGTCGCGTGGTCTGCGCTGCAGCCCGAGAGCGCCAGAAAGAGGCTGGCGGCGGAGATTAGCTTCATCATCGGAAACTCCCAGATCTGTAAGTGTGGCACCGAGTCGCCATGACTCATTGCAACGCCCATGCCTTACCGGATTTTTAGGGCGCCAGCCACGAGCTTCCGACCAGGCGGCGGAAAGCTCCGACCGAATGGCGGCAACGCGCCTTAAGCACCGCGAAATCCTCGACAAGTGGCTGGCGAAGGAATGGACGATTTCGGCCACTGTGAGCTGCTTTCGACAGATTTTGCGCGTTCTACGTAGGTCCCGTCCCAGCCATTTCGGCCGGGGTGGGTCACCACCATCAACTTAGGGAGGTTTCCGATGTTTCGCGCTTACCAAGGTCTCGTCATCGCAGCGTTCACTCTTGCCGTCGGCGCATCCGGCCTCGCCGCCGCCCAACCGATGGTCGACTTCGTGCCCCAAAGCCTCAAATTTCAAAAGGGCTTGGACGACGACGTCTCCGGCGCCACGTCGCTGCACTTCTCCTTGATCCTCAAAAACGTCGGCAACGTCCCGTCCCGCTACCCCGGCTCAATCATGCGCGTGCTCCTGAACGGCGTCGTGCTGAACGCCAACGTTTATGGTTCGAACGGCGTCGGCGGCTACAACCTCAACGCGCCGATCGCCGCGGGCCAATCCGGCTTGGCGATGTTCTCGATGCCGCTCGGTTCGGTGCGCAGCTGCCAAAACGTCTCGGTCCAAATCGACGCCGACCGCACCTACCAGTATGGCGGCAACGTCTTCTACAACGACACGAAGACTCTCGTCGCCGTCGACCCGACGTCGATCCGCCTCTGCGTGCCGCCGATCGTCCGCGGCATCGCCAACAATTTCTCGCAAGAGGACTGAGAGCTGGGCTCGCTGAGCGCGAAGGAGGAACTGTCTAGTTCAGGCAGTTCTTCTTCGCCTCGACGATGTTCTTGGCGATCTCGTCGGCCGAAAGCGTCGACCGGCACTTGAGCTGCAGCGCCTTGTTGTTGTCCGTCTTGGCGTCGACGTTCAAAGCGCAGCCTTGGCCTTGGGCGACGGAACCCTGGGGGCTGGCGCTGACGACGCTCAAACCGCCGACATTGGCGTCGAGGAGCAAATCGGAGTTGCCCCCCTCGCAGGCTGCGGGGAACCAGCCTTTGCCCTCGAAGACGAAAGTCGCCGGTCCGGTGCCTGGCAGGATGCCGTGCGAAGTCACCGAGAATTTGCCGGATTCAAAATGACCGTTGGCGTCCGTGTAGCCGAGGATCCCGCGATGGTCTTCTTTCGGCACCCACTTCGGATCAACGATCGGAATGAAGATCGGCAAGTCCGACGGCAAATGGGCGACTTGGTAGAACCAGTGTTGCGAAGAAAAGTGCACCGGCACGCCGACGACCGGCGCCCCGTTCTTGTCGACCAAGTCGAGGCTCATATTGTCGTAGCGAAAGCCCGTCGACGTTGCCTCTTTGACGTCGCTGTCCCCCGCGTCGCCTTCGGTGTGACGACAGGAGGTGGTCAAAACCAGCGTTGACGAGAATATCACGGCACGAAGCGTGAAAAATGACATGAGGGTCCTCCGGCTTTGACTAGGTAGAGGACTCGATTCTAGCTCTCTGGCCTCAAATCGTAAATACGCATCGCGCCGATCCCGGCGAAGTAAAGCGTCATGATCAAAGGCCACACCCAACCCGTCCAATAACAGGCGGCCGCGGCTGCCAGAGCCACCACGACCGAACAGGCATACGCCGGAATCTCGGCGCGTTCCCCGAGCCTTTGCCTGAAGATCGACTGCATGATGTGGCCGCCGTCGAGAGGGATGATCGGCAGCAAATTGAAGAGTCCCCAGCCGATGTTGATCCACAAAAGATCCGACACGATAGTCTCGGCCATGTCGGTCGTCGGAGCGAAGATCGTGCTTTTCGCGGCAAAGACGACCAGCGCGAGTAGGAACCCGAGGCCCGGACCCGCCAGGCTGACGAGCGCGTACTGGCGATGGGACAACGGGCCGCCGCCGAGGCTCCGCGTTTCACCCCCGGTCGAAAGCAAAATGATGCGCGCGCCGTGGCCGAAGCGCCGGTAGGCGAGCGCATGGCCAAGCTCATGGACCAACACCGAAACCGTGACCACGATCAGCCATTCGATCAAAAGAGCGGGCTGTTTCGCCCGGCCATAACCGAGGAAGCCCGCGAGCAAGAAGAAGCTCGGGGTCACCGAAAGCGGAATTCCAAATAGGGAAAACGTCAAAGTTTCGCCACCTCCCGGCCTCGGCTATCTCTAATCATCTATAACAAAAGAACATTTTATGATACCACGCCGTGTTGACCCGCTTGACCGGCAGGCTCGCGATTTTCTATAAACCGCAGCAGCTGTCATGCTCGTGCAAGCGGTGTTCGTCGCCCCGTGGCTCCTCGACCTTTATGGACCGAGCGGGCTGCTGCAAGGCGGACTCGACACCTATATCCTGACGCCGCTCCTTCCGACCTTCCTCGACTGGCCGAGCTGGGCTCAAGCGCTGAACCTCCAACCAGACCTGGTGATCAAAGCCTTCTTCGGGATTTACGTTTCCGGGCTCGTGAGTCTCCTGGTCGGCCACTTCATGGGCCTCTGGAGTTTCGCGCTGGTGATGATCGCGTTGACGGGCAGCCTCTATTTGCTCTCCGCCGAGTCCCGCCGCTTCGGCTATCACACGCATACGTAGAATTTATTATTCAAGGCTCCCGTCCGCGGCTTAGATACGTTCAAGTCCTAGACCCTATCCCTCGGCAGGAGTTTCCATGTTTCAATCCACCAAAGCCCAAGTCCTCTCCAGCCTGGTCGCCGCCTCGACGCTCCTCTTCTCCGGCGCCGGCATTGCCGCGGAATCGCTGATCTGCCAAGACGGCACGTCGTTCAACGCCGGCCAGATCCGCTTAACCGAAGACGTGAAAATGCGAAAGGTCCTGCTGCGCGGCTACGAAACCCACGGTCGCACCGTTTCGGATCTGGCGCGCGATTTCGGCATCACTCTCCCCGAAGCGGGCTACCTGTCTTGGGTCGGCGTCGAGTTTCCGAAACCCTCGTGCTTGTTCATCGACCAAAAGCGCCCGGTCGTCGGTTGCCTCGCCCCCACCGGCGTCGGCCAAGTCGTATTCTACAGCGGATGGGACCCTCGCGAACTCCAGGAAGTCGCTCGCAGGCCCGCGGAAGTGACGCTCGCCGTCGACCAACTTTCGTTCAGCACGGTAGCGCCGGACGGGTATTTCGGCGAAGGCGCCGCGCTCGAAACCGACGAAAATACCCGTGCCACGATTTACGTGACGTCGATCACCAACGACGAGCATTCCGTCTACCGGTCGACCGTCGGCGTCCAAATCGAGAGCCGGTACTGCCGGACCGACAAACAGCCGTAAACTGCTCTACTGGCATGCGCCTGCCTCGAGGCAAAAAGTGGCACCGCCTATGAGCTGGCGCCACTTTTTCTTTCTCCGCGCTAAGTTCTCGTTGTGCGAGCAGATGTAAATGTCGAGCAGACATTGGAGCCGGTCGATCCGTTTGGTCGTGCACCAAGTTTTTCTTGCAAGGCGCTTGGTGTTGTCTCGAACCATGGCGCATGTGTGATTCAGCGAAAAGAGGGGGTCAAATCCGCCGGCCTTTAGCTCGCCGAGACCCACGACGCAGCCGCGCCGTCCCTTGAAAGTCAGGTGGGTTGCTCCAGGCAACAGCGCTTTGACGAGTCTTGGATAGCGAGGACACTGGTCGGATTTTACTACTAGATCTTGAATTCTTGAGTTACCGACTGCCAATAGCACGTCGGTCAACGCGAAACGCCTGTGGTCGGGTCGGTGGCCGTAGCGGCGCCTAGCCACGGCGGCTAAGAGTCCCTTCGCCGGCATCTTTGCTGCTCGGGCGTGGATCAGCCATCGACTGCCCTCTTCGACGGCAAGGGCGATGGCGACGGGTTTGCATTTGCTGTGTTCAAAGGTCTCCATTTCGTCGAAGACGGCGACCTTGACTGGTCCGCGACGGCGAAGCGCCTCTTTCTGAAATGCCGCGGCGAAGGCTCCTATCCTTATGAGCTTTCGCGCCACAGTAACCTGAGTCGTCCCGAGAAGTCTCGCAATCCGCCGCTGCGAAACGCCCGAGGCGAGCAACGAATAGACTAGACGATTGAGCTCGGGCCGCCGGTGGCGGTAAGACACGTCGGCAGTCTGCGCTGAAAAGTGCCGGCCACATGCGCGACAGAAAAAACGCGGAATCGCCGACTCCCCCCGCGATTTGGTCTGGTACGAACCTTTTTTTATAACAGTTGAATCGGTGGCGCAGTAAGGACAAAGCATTGTAGAGCCTCCTTTGAGGCCCCACCATTCCTCAGCACCCTTAACTACTTAAGCGGCATGGGTAGGTCGGGTGCGGACGGGCGCAGCGCTGGAGAGCAGTTTTATCTAGTTACAGCTCGGCGAGACGGAGACGTTTTGATTCGGAATCGGCCAGTGCCGTGTCAAGTTGTAACCACGGCTGATGCCCACCTGCCAAATGCTTCCCGAACCAGCGGTATTGGCGGCAATCGAATTGGTTTCGAGATTGCTTGAATCGAAGTAGGAGCGAATGTCGACGCTCGTATCGACGGTGAATAAGTTGCCATTGGGACCTGCGCCCGTCGTCGTCCGCACGATGTGGAAGCCGATCTTGGCGTAAATTTTACCGCTGGGATCGATCGGCAAGACGTCGCCGAGGTGGTACTCGGTCG
>JAYWBY010000277.1:0-5371 GCA_043781115.1 Pseudomonadota bacterium | reverse complement strand
GACCGTCCTCCGAGGGGTGGAAAAGCACGGCAACGGGATCATCCGCCAGAGAGCGAGAGGTCATAAATGTAAGGCCCGGTCGCAAAGCTATCGCTGTCGCCAAATTCGGGAGTCAGACCACCCCGATCCACGGTGGGCTCGGGAGAGCCGGAACCGTCATTAACGGCAGTTTCCGCGGTAGAAGCCTCGGCGTCTTCCAGCAAGAATCCGTTGCCGCCGTGGCCGTTGCCGCCGCCGCCGCCAAACATGTTCCAGAAGTGGGCTTTCCCGGCGTTGTTGTCGACGGCTTTCGCCGGAGCGTCCGGCGGAGGAGGAGGTGCCATTTCGTGGGAAGGCGGGGGAGTAGGCGCCGCTGCCGGGGCCGGATGATCGACCATTAGACGCTCGAGCGAACCATTATTCAAACACATGCGTTCCTGCGCTCCGCAGCCCCGGTGGAATATATTCTGCTGCAGCCCAGGATATGATGCGGCGTCGGACACAAAGTAGAGCACCTGCATCTTTGAGAAGTCGAGTGTCCCCATATGCAGCGCATCGGCAAACTTGCCGAGGTTCGACCTGCCCACTTGCGTCGCCGAATCTAGGTCCTTGTGGTAGTAGTCGATGGCCTTCGACATGGTTCCGATGATGTCTTGGTCAATTAGGCTCAACGCAAAACGGATTTCCAGGTCTGAATAGCCAAGACCGTCCATGACGCCGCGAACGATCGGCGAGGTGAATTCATGCTGGCGGTCCTTGTCACCGGCGGCGACGGCAACCGGTTTGCCGATATCGTGCAACGCCAGGACCAGCGGAAAGAGGCTCGCCGCGGACACGCTACCGACCTTGGTGCCGTCGACGTCATAGAATTTCTTCTGAGCGGCGTAGACCTGTTCGACCATCCGCGTGTGTTCTTCCAGCGTGAAGTTCTCGCTGACACCCGAGTCGGAGTCGAAGAGACACTTCAGCTCCGTGACTTTCTTCAGATGCGCGATTAGCGGACCGCCGACACAGTCGTTCATGCGTTGGTAGTTTGGGCCGCACTCGCCGACTTCAACGCGGGCAATTTGCTTAGCGGCCGCGGAGGCCACGACGTCTCGGACGCTTTTACCGTTGATCGACGAGTTCTTGATGGTCGAAGGTTGCGCAAGAGCGTCGCGAAGCGCGATCATTTTTTTGTAGTACATCGTCCGGAGTTGCGGGTTGTTTCGCAGTTCGTCCTGAGTGTGAACACCAGGACAAGGGCCGTCATCCGCGACGGGCTGACCGCCGCCATTCCACTGGCCACCACCGCCACCTTGGTTCCACTGGTCGCCGTCCGGCTGATTCGGCTGCGCCGGCTTCGGCTTCGGATTATGGGGTTTCGGTTGATCCGGCTGCGGTTGGTCGAATCCGCCACCGCCGTTGCCACCGTTGCCGTTGGCCGCCTGCGGGTTTTGTCCGCCGCCACCACCTGCGACGCCTTCGGCGAACGGGTCTTGATTGCCGCTTCCCACCCACACCGCAAGGTCCTTCAAGACTTCGCCGTGGTGTGAGCGGGCTTTGTCCAGAGCTTCTTTGTATCGGTCCGAACAAAGGGACATGTTGAAAGTCGGCTTCAAGGCGTCGTAAATCGCACCGAGCTTACTTTTGACCCGCGTAACGCTGCCCTTGTCGGCCGACCCGAGACCAGCGGGATTGATTTCCCCTTCGCCTTTTTCGTATTTCTGGAGAAGCCAAAGCAGCTGCCCGGTGAAGCGGGTCTCGCGCTGGATGGTGTCGTCCATGAACTTGATACGTTGGACGTCGTCCGAGCCCCAGCCCCCCGAGCACATCTTCAGGATCGCCCCAAAGTTGCCGTCTTGCTTCTTGCCCTCCTCGAGAAAGCGACCGATGACGAAGCGGTCGATCGGCACGCCTCCGCCGCCGCCTCCACCGCCCTCATCCGATTTAACTGCGGATTCGTCCTTGCGCGGTTTGCAAGCCACGACAGGCACAACCAAAGCGGCACAAAACGTCCAGGACAAGACGCGCGCGATAGGGGAACGAACCTGCATGTTGTTGGACCTCAGTCTGGATTGAAATAAATCGGCCAATTGGTCTTGAAGTGGTAGAAGGCGGACTTACCGCCGGCGCTCGGGTTGTAATAGATGTTGTTTCCGATGTTCTGCGAATGGGCCGTCAAGTTCCGCTGAAGGACGGCATTGGTGAACGTGTGGCCGTCGAGATTGTCCGGCAAGACTTCGTCGACGCCGCCCTTTTTGACGTAGAGTTCGTAGTCGATGTAGTTGTGCTCCCCAATCCAGGCGACGTCGCGGTTGATCTCATTCAAGTGCTCCTGCGTGCCCCAGCTCCAAGAATGAATCGGACCCTTGCCGCAGAGGATGTAGTCCAACCCCGTCATGCCAACTCCATTTTTCCACCAGCGGGCGATGACCGTAGTTTCGATCTGGGAGTAGCTCAGGTCGTCGCAATAAGCGTAAGGGTTCACCAAATAGCCTTCGCTGATGAACTTGTAGCGAACGTCGTTCTTCAGGCGGATGCGCATGGCGAAGTCGCCGTAACCAAACGTCGCATAAGGCGACTGCGTTGCGAAGATCGGGGCGTTTTGGCCGTCGCGCTTCAGACGACCGGTCCAAGGCGCATCCTTAAACCAATCAATTTTGACGGAAGGCCCCCAAGAATAGAGCGTGTCGATTTTGCAGACTAGGTTTCCGGAAGCGTCCGTCTTCACGATGTGGTAGCCACGCGTGCTGTCGTGACATTGGGTGTACGTGTAGCCGACCCCCGCAAGCCCGAATTCCGCCTTCGACGGCTTGCTCGGATCGCCTGGTTCAGCTTTCGTTTCCTGGATCTCCGCAATGTGTTTCATCCACTCGTCGGCCGCTTTTGGATCCGCCAACTTCGTTACGGCGGCGAGGCAGTTTTCTTCGTCGATGAAGATGCCAAATTCCTTCGCGAGCTTCCCGTCGGCCGTGCTGTATATCTTCAGTTCGCCTTCGTCGATGCCGCAGATTCGCCCGCCTGCCGAACCGGCCACGCGCGCTTTGCAAATGCCGAGCGTCGACCCGCCTTTGGACGAGCCGATTAGAGTTGCGGCCTTGCCGTCGGTCTTGTACGGAGCAAACCCATCGCCGCGCCAGCCGCAGACCAGATCACCCTTGGCCGATCTAGCCATGTCGGAACAAGCAGCGAGCGTCCTGGCGCCCGCGCCCGGCATGTCGCCGATCGCCTGGCCGCTGCTACTAAAGAGCGCGAAGGACGAGCCGTTCCATCCGCAGACCGCGCCATTACTGGCAGTCTTCGCCAAAGCCTCGCATTGCGCCGGGTCTGAGACGGCCGCACCAATGGCCCCGCCGCCCGTAGCCGTCAATTGTGCGCCGGCGCATGCAGGCCCGGAATCGGCCAGCGCGAACTGGGTGTCGCCGCCGACACCTCCGGCCGCTTGAGGTAGATCGAAGGAAGCGTCGGTCAATGAAGCGACGCAGGCGCCACCGTCTCCGCACATGTTCTTGTCGACGTTGCTCGCCACGAGCGGACCGCAACCCAAAGCCACGACGAACTCCTCGCCAGTGAGTTCCTTGCGCCCAAGGACGTAGGTCGGATGGTCTTTAGCGCGAATGGGTGAGCTGAGGTGCCAAACTCCTTCTTTATAAATCGCTCTCTCGAACCACGCGGTTTGTACCGGCTTGTCGGCGGGTGCCTTCGGCGGAGCTTCCGCGGAATAATCTACCGCTCCCTCCACCACTTTGTGGAATAGCGAGCCCGGTGTCTTTCCGCACGCATCCTCTACTTGTTTTGAAGCCGCCGAGGCGTCAGCAGCAACTGCTGGCGCGGCGGCCTCGTCGGCCCGGAGGCTGGAACCATCCTGGCGCGGCTTACAAGCCAAGGCCAAGGGAATCAGTGCAGTAAGAACGATGACGCGCCTCATGCCATCTCCCCTTTACTTCTCGAAGCACGTTCCGCCAGCATTGGCGTTGTAGACGGTGTCACCGGCAGGACAAACCTTGTCGGCAGAGTCGACGCGATACCAAAACATCTTGCCGCCCGACTCAATTTTCACTCTGGCCGGTTGGTCGTAGAAGCTCCACTTTATCGTGACCAACTGGTTATTGCCTCGGTCGAAGGACCCACCACGGTTGGCTTCGAACTTGATCGCCCGACCAGAGTCGCTCTGGGTGTAGGTGGAGCCGATCAGGTCTTTGAACGTAACGCCACCATTCGCCACTGGCGGCGGCGTAACAGGATCGATTGCCGGCGGCGGCGTGGCGTTCCCGCCGGCATTGGCATTGGGGTCTCCGTTGCCGTCATCGTCCTTGTCGTAGATGAGGCAGCTCTCTGTCGGCTTGGCCTGACCCGCTGGGAGATAACAAATCTTTTCTTCGTCGCTGATCTTGTAGACGCTGGCGCCGCCCCCGGTATTCAACGTGATGCGGTAGCCGTCGCCCGCCCAGGTTGCAGGTTGGGACACGCCCGAGGCGCCGACGTACTTCGCCGCCTTGTTCGCGAGGAAATGAACGCTGCGTTGTTTGCCGTCCGTACCGGTGCCTGAATAGGTTCGATCGACGAATTTGGAGTAGGGGATCGTCGGTCCTTCGTTGACCGCGGGAGTGTTGTCGTTGTGATTGGCGAAGTTGCCGAGGCCGACGTTGATCGGCTGGGCGTGGACACCTTGTCCCGGCGGAATTTCCTCGACGAAGAACGTATTGAAGTACGTGCCGCCTTTGATCTCGACGAGCGATTCCCTTGTCACGCTGAACTCGGTGCCGGGAGGGAAAAGCACTTCCTTTTCCGAAGGAATGACCGAGTATTGTTCGACCATCGGGCAGTTGCTGGACGTGGCGACGATGACGTCGGTCTTCGCCCCGAAGCCCTGCGGCGGCGCTGTATTTCTCGTCGAGCTGTAGAACGACTTCTCGACGTAGCGTTGACCGACGTGCTGCATCTTTTGGACGACGCTGTAGGGCAAATCGACGTATCGACGCGTCGTGCAAGGTCCATTGCGGAGTTTGTTCGTGGCCGAAGCGACGTTTTTGACGATATCGGCCAAGCTTTGCAGGGTTCCCGAATCGCCGTCACGCAATGCCTTGTTGATGACGGCGTAGTATTTGCCGCCAATGGCCGGGACCGTGTCGTCCTGCGTATAAAGGTGAATCGCTTGGACCTCAGCGCTGCCTAGACCGCCCGGATTGCGAAACTGGGTCAAATCTACGACCCCACCTCCGCCGAGATCCGTGACTTCAAGTACGCCGCTCGAGTCGGAGCTGGATTTTGGAGTCTTGCAGGATGTAACGGCTAAGAGCGCCATTACAGTTATGAAAACAAGAGTAGCGCCATGCGCTGGCCGGACCGACGCTCTCACGGGGACTCCTTCTAAAGGAATGCTTCTGATGTAAAGGGTGCTCTAATGTTA
>JAYWBY010000276.1:0-5371 GCA_043781115.1 Pseudomonadota bacterium | reverse complement strand
GCGATGCTACAGACTGATTGGTCGACGATGACCGAATCGTCGAGCGGCTTGCTAGTCGTCCGAGAATCGCCACCGCATGCAGTGGCCATAACGCTAAGGCTCATGGCAAAGATCCCTGTCAAAGTGCGTTTCATGTCTTGTCTTTCTGCCTCAGAATGAGGCGGTTGATGAAATATCAAAAGATTCTGGGACAACCGAAGTGAAGGGAATCCTGTTGGCGCTTCATGTCATTCATTCGGCGTTCGATCATCGCGGAGCGCAGCTCGGCCGCGTTCCAACTTTCCTTGAGCGAACCCGCAAAACTACGGATGGCACTAGCTCCGGTACGGCCGGCGCGAATGACTCCGCCGAACATTGAGTGGGGCGAGTAGCGTTTCTTTCCGACCACCCCCCAACGTCCGTGTACGAAGTCCGGTCCAATTGTTGCCATTTTTCGATCTCCCAAGCTTTTAGAGTTGCTGTCTTTTGCCTGACGTTCTCGCTACAGCGAGAAATAGCCGCCAGCCGTGCCGTCGAGGCGGCGTCGATCGCCATCGCTCCACCTCTCGTTGGCGGTCGCCGCATGGCGGAGGCACCGGTTGCCGGCAAGAGTGGCGAGCCGGTTACCAATTGCTCGCCAAAGCTTGGCAAGCCAATTGCGCAGCAGCGCCTGCTGGCGAGACATCACGCACCTCCGGCGGCACGGACGAACGCCCGATGATCGCTCCCGGCCCCGGATTTGAGCTTCGCTTTGTTAGCGAGCTTGGCCCGGTAAGCCTTTTGGAAGATTGCTTCGTCGGCTTCCAGGTATTGGGCTAGGCTGTTCCAGTCACAATGAGAGCAGTAAACCTGTTGGTCTGTTGCAAATAAGTCGCCTGCGGCGCATTCCGGGCAGCTCTTGAACACGTCTACCGGATCTCGGAGCTTTGCCTGCTTAGGATATAATTTTGACATTCAAGATCTCCCTTTAAGTTCTATGGCCCGCCGCAATCTATGTCTCATCAAGCACATTTAGTGCCAAATATTTAGACACTCTCTGATTTATCTGTAACTAACTCTATTTATTAGATTTTATCAATCTATAGCGCCGCGATAGGACGGTTAATCACGGCAAATTGCAATTCATAATCAAGAATTAGGAACTGTATAATTCCTAAATCTAAATTTGCCAGGAGCGTTCATGCGCGCTACCTGAGATTTACCAATATACAAATCTAATTTAATGGTTTATAAAATGGTTGCCGATGGGAGAATCAACCCAGGGCTGAGACCCTGCGGATGAGGGAGATATGGAAAAGCAGACGACCTTCGATGAGTTGCCTCCCGATCGCGACCGCGGTCCGACGGTCCTAATCATTGATGACGAGAAGACTGGTAGAGCCCGCCTTGAGCTTCTGTGCCACGAAGCGCAAGACGCCTCGGGATTACAGCTGCTCTATGCGGCCAACCTGAAGGACGCCTTCGAAATTCTTTCGTCGACCACCGCCCATGTCGTACTGCTCGACAAGGTTCTCCGCACTGACAACGGAACCGACAATGGCATTAATGCGATCCCACGCATCCGCAGCATGCAGCCTCACGCCCAAATCCTGGTCGTCACTAGCAGCGAAGACACCAATGATGCGGCCGAAGCAATGGCCAACGGCGCATTTTGGTTCATACCAAAACAATGCTCCAATCAGCTGATCCTGGCTCAGATCAAGCGTGCCATTGAAGTTTCCTCACTCGTTCTGCAGAAGATCGAAAGCGCTCGGACCAATACCAAGGGTACGATTGACCTTGCCGGCAACTCTCCTGCCATGATGAAACTCCGTCAGCGCCTGTGGGCAGTCGCGGAAACCAATCGCCCGGTGCTGCTACTCGGCGAAACCGGAACCGGCAAGACCACGGCAGCCAAGCTTATTCACGAATCCCGAAAATCTTTTCTCAAGCAGGGCCACCGGCCGTTCATGACCGTCAACATGGGCGCCATCTCACAAGACCTCGCCGAGCGCGAGCTGTTTGGGCACGAGCGCGGCGCTTACACCGACGCAACCGACACACAGCCCGGCCTCTTCGAACTCGCCAACAACGGGACCCTGTTCTTGGATGAAATCGGCGAGGCCTCCCTGTCGCTGCAAGTAAAGCTCCTGACGGTCATTGAAGAGGGTATTTTCATGCGCCTCGGCAGCGGCGTTGAGCGCCGATCGAACTTCAAGCTTATATGCGCCACCAACCGAGATCTGGAGGCGATGGTAGCGGCCGGCAAGTTCCGCGAAGATCTATACATGCGCATATCGACCTTTCCAATCGAGATCCCGACGCTGAAGGATCGCAAAGACGATATACCGGACATCATTCGCTCGTTGCTGCCGCGGTGCTGCGTACAGAACAATGTGACTGTAACTTATGAGGAGTTGCCTGCTGACTTCATTGAAATGCTCACGAGCACTCCGCTGCGCGGCAACATACGCGGCATAGAACAGCAGATGTCCCGTCTG
Organism: Pseudomonadota bacterium; assembly: GCA_043781115.1. Taxonomy (GTDB): domain Bacteria; phylum Bdellovibrionota_B; class Oligoflexia; order Oligoflexales; family CAIYRB01; genus CAIYRB01. Next base: position 2,912 of record JAYWBY010000276.1, on the reverse strand, counting down.
CTTGTCTTTGCGCAGAGAGATCGCAATGGGCGACCCATATTAAAAGGGTGGCAGGACATTCCCGGCCTGGCGCTCAAACGCGCCTATGCGACGACAAATCGCAATGCCCTTACCGTCAACGAGTTACTCAATCGCCCGCTTGACCTGTTGAGCGAGGACTTTCCCGGCCTGGAAGAATTGCTCGACCGCGTCGGCGAACGCATTATCCGGGCTTCCATGGCCAAGCATCGCCAGCTCAAGGATGTCGCCACGGAGCTTAAAATCTCGCGAACCAAAGCCACGATGCTCAAGAAACGCCTTTTTGCCACGCCGAGGCCGGCAAGCGAGGGCGCCACATCATGAGCCCTACGGCGAACCAAGCAGAAGTTATCCACTCCCTTCAAGGGATCCTTACGACCCTACGGGCTTTTCAGGAGGCTTGGCTTTCCAAGCATCCCAATGAACGACCATTTCTGGTTGCGCAGGCGGCGTGCACAGAGCGTTTGGCAGAGATCGTCGAGAGTCTTCAAGAGTCGGCGGGGAAACGCCTATGACCTTTTTGGCCCTATCAAATTTCTTTTCCGGGAAACTCGCTTCGCAGGCTGCGGACCTAATCCTGTTGGATGACGAGCCGTATGTCATCAAGGTTTGGCAAGCCTTCGCCGACGATCGCGGAAAGCGGCTCGTCGCGTTCCGGGACCCCCATGACTTTCTCCGCCAGATCCGATCCTATGGCCGTGACACTCAGATCTTCGTCGATGTTCAGCTCAAATCTGATGTCAGCGGCATCGACGTCGCGCGCAAGCTCGTGGCACAAGGGTTCAAGGCGGTGTACTTCACCACGTCCCATCCGGAGATTGGGTTGAAGGGCATCGCAGGAATCAAAGGCACCATCGATAAACGCTTCCCTTCGTGGATTGGCGAGCCGACTGGTCCGACACCCGAGACGCCGCGACCGGGCGTCGATAACCAGTCGCCGGCGATGGCCATGCGCTCGTTTATGCTTTCGTCGCTCATGGTCCACGGCGTTCATGCTGCCGCGAGGCTGCGCCTTGCTGACCACCTTGCCAATGGTCCACTCTCCATCGAAGACTTGGCTGCCCGCGCTGATGTGAATCCGGACGCACTCGCACGACTCGTTCGCGCCCTGGCCTGCGTCGGCGTCTTCGCCGCGGAGCAGGATGCCAAAGTGTCCTTGACGCCCATGGGTGCAACGCTTAAGAGCGACCATCCGGAATCTCTCCGTAATATGGCCCTCCTGATCGGCGAGCCATTCTTTTCGCAAGCTTGGACCGGATTGACTGATGCAGTTAGAACCGGCGGCATGGCCTTCGATCAGGTTCACGGTTGCGGATTTTTCGATTATGTAACGCAGCGACCGCAATTAAGCGATGAATTCAACGGATGGATGGTTGAAGTCGCAAGAATCCAGGCCAAGGCGATCCTTGACGCCTATGACTTCTCTGTCTTTGAGCGTCTTGTTGACGTGGGCGGCGGCTATGGTGGCCTTCTCGGGGAAATCTTGACCGCTCATCCGAAATTGCACGGGACCTTACTGGATCTACCGACCGTGGTCGCCAAATCCTCTTTGAAGGGCGATGAGCGCTTCGGCGCCCGGTTCGACGTCCAGGGTGGTGACTTTTTCAAAACGGTACCATCGGGCGGCAATGCCTATCTTCTGAAATACATTCTTCATGATTGGAGCGACGCTGATTCGATCAGGATTCTTGAAAATTGCCGGCGTGCATTCGGCTCGAATTCCACGCTGTTGATCGTCGACATGATCGTGCCGGAGGGCAGCGGCTATCACTACAGCAAGCTCAGCGACCTTAACATGATGGTACTCAATCGCGGCGGCAAGGAGAGGACGCGATCGGAATTCACGGCGATCCTTGAAAGGTCAGGATTTGTCGTTACCCGGATTGTTCCGACGATGAGCGAGTTGAGCATCATTGAGGCGAAGCGTCATGAAGCTTAAGCATGTCCTATGGGCATTCCCAATCGCCGTCCAAGCGCTTGCTGCACCAGCAGCAAAACCAGAGATCCGCATAGCCGCCGTCTACGACCTCGGCAACCGGAAACACATCGTCCAAGAAAGCCTCAATGGCATTGAGCTGGCTGTAGAGGACCTGCGGCGCGAAGGCTACAATATTAGACTCAAACGCTATGATTCGACCTCTGAAGCAGCGAACATCCCCAAGGCCATGGAGGAGGCATTCGCTGACAAGCCACACTTTATTATCGCGGAGACAGACAGCTCACGTGCCTTCATTGCCGGTGAAAGCGCCGAGAAGTCTCACCACGTGGTCCTGATGCCGACGGCTACGGCTGTCCGGGTAACCGAGGGCAAGAAGTTTGTCTTTCGCCTCGATGCGACAGGCACATACGAAGCCCATGTGCTCTCCGAATTCTCCGCGCGCGACCTTAACGGCAAGACCTCGGCCATCATTTACGACGCGAGCCAGATGTACAGCTCCGATCTGTCCAAGCTCATTGCCGAACGCTTCCAGTCCGACGGCGGCCGCATACAATTTTCCGAGGGCGTGTTGCCCGACGACGCAAACTTCAAGTCCGTCTTGGCCAAGCTCCGCGCCGCGCCGGTCGATATCCTGTTTCTTCCGGTTTACGAGGAGCTCGCCGCCAAAATCATCAACGAAGGACTCAGCTCCGGCGGGTTTGCCAATGCCACCTTGATCGGCGGCAACGGATGGGCGACGTCGGAGATTTTCGACAATGTCGTCTTGAAAAAAGCCGGTGAGCTTAAGGCGTATTGGATCCAGTACTTTGACTGCTCAGGTAAGAACAAGCTGCAGAATGACTTCGCCTTGCGCTTTGGGGCAAAATTTAAGTCCGCGCCTCGGACTCAGGGTGGGATCCTAAGCTATGACGCCGTTAAAGTCGGTGTTAAGGCATTCGAGCTGGCCGGGTCGTCG
>JAYWBY010000275.1:0-1842 GCA_043781115.1 Pseudomonadota bacterium | reverse complement strand
CAGCGAAATCCCTGACGTCGTCCAAGCCCGCCATTATGCCAGGCGCAATTCGGGTCCTGTAGCCAAAAGGTAAGCCCTCGTTCCAACTGCGCTAAAAGACAAATTTTGGCGAATGCCTTAAAGTCTTGGGGGCTAACTCCGATGGATGGGTGCCCGCCAAGCCGGGCTTGGAGGAACCTCACCATGCAACTTCGTCGCCTACCCGTGCCTTCGGCAATCCTGGCCTTAGCCCTGGTCTGCTCGTCGCTGGCCGGTTGCGCCACGACCGAGAGTTCCAAAGCCGCCGAACACACCAGTGCGAAGAAGGCCAAGCGCCTGGCGAAGGCAAAGTCCGAGACGCCGAAGAACTACTCGCTCTTCAAAGGCAAGGAGCTCGACCGCGCGCTGCTCCGCCGCGGCCAGAAGGCCATGGCGTCGCCGGCGCTCGACTCTTATTGAGCGACCATAGCCAAGACCGCCGCCAAATTTAGGCCCTTCTTCTCCGTCCCGTCGGCCATCGTCTTCACCGAATAAGTGCCGTTCTCGCGCTCGGTCGTTCCGACCAGGACGACGTGCGCCGAGCCGAGCTTGTCGGCGTGCTTCAGCTGGTTGCCGAGCTTCGGCGTCATGCCGACGTCGGCCGAAAAGCCGGCGTCGCGGAGCTTGGCCAGCAGCGCAAAACCGTAGGCGACCGCGTCGTCGGTCGCAATAGCGACGAAAACCGGCTTTTTCTCTCGGCTTTGGCGTTCTTTAACCTTGCCGAGCTCTTCCATGCCGGCGATCAACCGGTCGAGACCGACCGAGCCGCCGACCCCCGGGAGTTCACGGCTGGTAAAGCGCGACGCCAGGTTGTTGTAGCGGCCGCCGGAAGCCACCGAGCCGAACCCCGGCAAGGCGTCGAGCGTCGTTTCGAAAACGACGCCGGTGTAATAGCCGAGGCCGCGAGCGATGGTCAGGTCTAGCCGGATCTTGCCGGTGCTGACGGCCTTGGCGGGCATGCCGGCGCGGACGAGCGCCAGAACTTGGCGCGTGCGCGTGATTTCGGCTTGGGCTTTGTCGTCGCCTTCGAGCAGTGTGGCGACGGGCATGAGGTCGGTATCTCCCGCGGCGTCTTGCGTCGACAGAAGCGTCAGAAACTCGGGCGCCCGCTCGGCGAAAACCTGGTCGAACTCGACGCGCGTCTTGCCGAGCTTGTCGAGGGCGATCAAGGCGCGCGCTTCGCCGGCGTCGTCCAGGCCCGGTACAAAGTTGCGGATCAAAGCCGAAAGAATGACGCGGTTGCCCACCGCCATGGTGAACGGGCCGCAGTCCACCTGCGACAAAACGCGCTGGAAAACCGCCAAAATTTCGACGTCCGCCGTCGCCGAGTCGACGCCGATGATGTCTAAGTCGCACTGGCAGAATTCACGGTAGCGGCCTTTTTGCGTGTTCTCGCCCCGCCAAACTTCGCCTATCTGCAGCTTTTTGAAGGGAAAGGCCAAGTCGTTCTGATGCTCGGCGACGAAGCGCGCGAACGGCACCGTCAGGTCGAAGCGCAAGGCGACGTCGCGGTCGCCGTTGTCCTTGAACCGGTATGTTTGCTTGTCGGTCTCATCCCCGCCCTGGCCGAGTAGCGTTTCGGCGTACTCGAGGGCGGGCGTGCCGATGGCTTGGAAGCCAGCCAACGCCGCCTCCTTCCGGATGACGTCGATCACCGCCAGGCGTTCCGCCATCAGCGCTGGGAGGTAATCCCGAAAGCCCTTGAGGCGCCTCGGCTCGGTCCGGTCCTTCTTGCTCATCCGCCTTGCTCCTCCGCGGCCCTTACGCTAACCTTTGGACGTAGTAGATCTTTCTTCTTACTATACGGAGCCTGGCTTAGTCCAT
>JAYWBY010000274.1:0-5417 GCA_043781115.1 Pseudomonadota bacterium | reverse complement strand
GCGCGGCGTCCACCGAGTAGCGGGCGTTCGTCGGCAAGAACATCGCCCAAAAGTAGAGGAGGCGGAACAGCACGTCGCCCCCGTTCAGCAGATAAGTGTTGCGGTTGTGGAGCGACACCAAGAGGATCCACGATAGGATCGTGGCTGCCCTTGTGCGGTAGCCGACGGTCACGGCCGCGGCAGCCAGAAAGTGCAGGGCGAAGAGCAGCGCCGCCCAACCGACGGTGCCGTTGGCGAGGTGGAGCGAGATGTGCAAGGCGTTGCCGAAAAGGTCGATATAGGGCGCCACGGGGTAGACGCCGAAATCGGTGTAGTGCGCGCGCAGGTCGGCGGCACGCATCCCGAGGTCTAGGAGGAGCAGCATGCCGATGCCGACGCGGAAGAGCGCCAGGGCGCGGAGGTCGACGGAGAAGATCGCCTTCAGGCCCTTGACCCGCCAGTTCATCAGAAGGTCGCCCTCAGTCCGCCGGCGTAAGCGGCTGCCAGGTGCGTGACGGGCAGGGGCCCGACGACTCCCGCCGCCTCGACAAAGGTGCTGACGTGGAACTCGTGAAAGTCGCATTGCGCGCCCAGTGGCAAGCGCAGTCGATAATCTTCGTTGGTGGCGGCGTCCCGGTGGCTTTCGCCTCCGAGGCCGAGGCCGCTATAAAAGCTCAGCTTCCAGTCGCGGCCGTAGCCGAACGACGGGACGACGAGTCGCTGATAGTCGGCGCTCATGCGGGCCCCGTCGCCGCTGTAACTGGATGTGAAATGATAGGCGTGGTCGGGGCTTGGGGCATACTGCACGCTCAACGCCGGCGCCGGGGTCACGGCCGCGCCGACGCTCAGTCCCATCGTTTCGCCAAAAGCCGGGCGCGAGGCGACGCAGAACAGAATAAAAGTTAGGCGTTTGAAGCACATATACCATGTATTGTAGCATAAGGGCTTCGGGGAGAGGAAATGAGCGACCGGCCGTTTTACCAAGATCAAATCATGGAGCACGCGCAAAGGCCGCGCAATTACGGCGCCGCCAAAGCACCGACGCGTCAACGCGTGGGCTTCAATCCCTTGTGCGGCGACGAGATAACGCTCTTCTTTGGCGCTTCGGCCGACGCGCCGGAGCTAAGCTTCGTGGCCAAAGGCTGCGCCCTTTGCCGGGCCAGCGCGTCGCTGATGACGGAGAACTCCCGGCAAATATTGCCGAGCGCATGGGAGTCTTGGATCGAGGGCTTTCGGTCGGCGTTCGGGGCGGCGACACGCGGCGAGAGGTTTGCCGCGACGCCGGGCCTCGAGGCGCTGTTCGACGTGGCTCCATTTGCTTCGCGGGCGCGGTGCGTGCTTTTGCCCTGGAATACTTTGCGTGAAATGCTGGACGACTGAATTCAAAAGGGGACGTGATGTTGGTCGCTCGCTACAAGCTTGAACAGCAAGGTCCGGTGACCCGGATCCTTCTCAACCATGCGCCGTTCAACACGCTCGACGTGCCGATGATGGAATCTCTCGCCGCGACGCTGAAGAACCTCGCGAGCGGCGATCCGAAGAAGCGCCCGCGTGCCGTCGTCCTCGGCAGCGCCATTCCCGGTCAGTTCTCCCAAGGCATCGACCCCGCGGCCGTGCTTTCGACCAACGTCGACGGTCGGAAGCAGATCTTTCTGGCGTTGGGCGGGCTGGTCGAGGCGCTGTGGTTCCTGCACATCCCGATCGTCGCCGACATTTCCGGACCGGCTTTTGCCGGCGGCGCCGTGTTGGCGGCGCTGGCCGACTTCGCCGTCATCGACCAGGCGCACGGCAAGATCTGTTTCTCGGAGGCCAAGGTCGGGCTGCCGCTGCCGCTCTTTGTCCAGCGTTTGGTGCAGAGGAAGGTCAATCCCTCGAGCTGGAACGACGTCTTGCTCCTCGGCCGCAACGTCGACGCGGCCGAGGCCTGCCGGATCGGGTTCGCTAACGCCTCCTATCAAAACGCGGGCGAGCGGGAGGAAGTGCTGCAAGCGATCCTCGGCCGGATCACCCGCTTGCCGCCCGAGGCGTTGAGCGAGACCCTACGGCAAAACCGGCAGCCTGAACGCGGTCTGCTGCAAGGGTTCCGCGACAATCTTGCCGAGTTCTCCGACTTTCTGACGGCGGACTTTCTGGAAAAGGGCCTAAAGGCGGTCGTCAAAGGTGAAGCGCCGAAATTTTGACGCCGCGGTCCTTCGCTAAGTGCCGGATATCCGCTACAATGAAAGCATGCACATTAAATCCACGGTGCTTTCGTCGATAGCCCTGCTTGCCTTGCTGAGCCTCACCACCGGGTGCAAGGACGAGCCGCCGACGGCCTCGGAGAGCTCGGTCATCGACCGCTCGAAGCTCTGCAAGGACGGCGGAGCGGAACTCAACTCCGAAACCAATGAATGCGTTTGTCCGTACGCGGCGCATTGGTCCGGGATGCGCTGCGAAGGCGCTTCCGACGCGCCGCCTGCACCCGCCCCCGCCGTGGCCGGCGCGGCGCTAGAGGCGACGCAGCCCGTCGTGCCGCCGGTCGAACCGAAAGTCGAAGCCCCGCCATCGCCGCCGCCGCCCGAGGTGGTGGCGGGTCCCGACCAAGCTCTTAAAAGGGCCTGTCGCCAAGCCAAGGCGCATTGGATCGAAACCGATAATTACTGCCACTGTCCGAAGGCGCAAGTGCTCGTCGGCCAGAAGTGCAGGAAACTTTCGGGCAACGTCACGGACGACACCTGCCGCCGCGAGCGCATCCACGTGAAAAACAAGTCCCCGAAGGCCATCTCCTCCGTGAAGTTGGCGCGGTAGAGCGACCCCATGTACTTCAAACGCAAGGGAATACCCTGGCGGCCGAAATATTCGTTCAGTTCGGTGGCAAAAGCCTCGGTTTTACGGTTCATTTCGTGCTGAAGCGCTGGCCCGCACTCTTTAAGATGAAGCAGCACGGCCTTGGCGGCGGCCCGCGCCGGAGGATGGCGGACGAAGGTGCCGGCGAAGTAGGTGACGCCGACCGTCGGGGTCGAATCGTCGCCGAATTTCCAATGGCCCCCGTCCAAAGCGTCGGCCCAAGCCTTGGCTCCGGCGATGATCCCGATGGGGAAGCCGCCGCCGATCACTTTGCCATAAGACGCCAAGTCGGCTTTGACGCCGAAATACTCCTGGGCTCCGCCCGGCGCCAGCCGGAAGCCGGTGATGACCTCGTCGAAGATCAGCGCCGTCCCGTGCCGCTCGGTGACCCGCCGTAGTTCGTGCAGATACTCCCGCGGTTGGAAGTCGGCGCGCCGGCTTTGAATCGGCTCGCACATCACGGCGGCCAATTCCGACGCGTGGCTCTCGATCCAAGCTAAGGATTCTGGCGTGCCGTAGTCCAGCACGACGACGTTCTCGGCCGTTTGCGCCATGATTCCAGGTGCCGCGGGAATGGCCTTGCCGGATTTCGTGCCGCGGACAAGGACTTCGTCGAAGATGCCGTGGTAGGAGCCGGAGAAAATGACGATCTTGTCTCTGCCGGTGACCGTCCGGGCCACCCGCATGCAGCCGAGGACGGCTTCTGATCCGGTGTTGCAGAATCCGGCGCGGTCGAAGCCGGTCATTTGGCAGACGAGAGAGGCGACCTCGCCGGCTAGCGGCGTCATTGGTCCGATATCCATGCCTTTGGCCATTTGCGCGGCGACGGCGTCGTTGATGAAGTCGGCGGACCAGCCGAAGTAGTTCATGCCGAAGCCGCACAACGCGTCGACGTATTCGTTGCCGTCGACGTCCCAGAGTCGCGCGCCCTTCGAGCGTTCGACGACGATTTGATAGACGACCTCCTTCAGCGCGGGGCGGAAGCCAGTGACGACGCGGGGGTCGGCGAGGTGGGGGCGGTGGAATTGGGTCAGGCGCTTCGACTCCTTGGTCTTGCGGCAGTAGCGCGTGACGAATTCGGCGAGCGCCTTGGCTTCCGCGGGAGTGATCTCAGAGCGGTCGTTGGTATAGGTAATGCGGGCGGCGGCGCCGAAAGCCTTCTTGGCGTCATAGAGTTCGCGAGGCTTCGGAGCTTCAGGTGCGGGACGCGAAAGGGCCGGCGAGAACGGGGCGGCGGGTCGCCCGCTCAAGAGTTCGAGTTGCTTCGCCATAATCTGGAGCTGAGCCGAGACGATGCCACCGAGGCCGCCGTCCGCCGAGCCGAACGCTTGGGCAGTCAATTCGAGCGGCGACGTCATCGAAGGGGCAGGCCGTGGAGCCGGCGCGTTTACTCCCGCCGCTTGGGCTTCGGCTTGGTTGACTGGCTCGGGTGGCAGATGCCCGTCAAGCAGGCTAGCGAGCGTCTCAAAACTCGAATACTGCTCCATGAGCTGGCGGAAGGTGACGTTGACGCCATATTTCTTCCGCAACTTCAGCGCGAATTGAGTCAAGAAGAGCGAATCGAGTCCAAGCTCCAGGAAGCCGGCGTCGCCCGGGGCGTCGTGGCAGCTTATTCCCGACGATTCCCCGAGCAGGGTTTTGAGTTCGGCGATTAAGCGGGATTTGCGGTCGGCCAAGGCGGGGTCTCCCTGAATCTTTGCCGGCGCTTTTGACGACGCGGCTACGGAACTCGTCTTCGCTGGGTTCGGGGGCCAAAAACGCTGGCGTTCAAATGGATAAGTGGGGAGGGGCACGCGCCGGCGAGGTTGGTCCGCGTGGATTTGGTTGGCGTCGAGGTTTAGGCCGTGGAGCCAGAGTTGGCCGAGAGCCAGCAGCACGGACTTTTGTTCGGATTCCGGCGTCGTCACGGCGCCGAACGAAGCGACCGCGTCGCCGCGGCGCTCGGCCGGCAACTGTTGACGCACCAGCGTTGTCAAAGCTTGACGGGGCCCGACTTCGAGCAACAATTGGTCGGACCGCGACAAGGCCTCTTGAACCGCCGCGGCGAAGCGCACGGGAGCCACCAATTGGTTTGACCAGTAGGCGGGGTCCTGAGCTTCGCCGGCGGACAGGAGGAGGCCGGTTACCGTGGAATAGATCGGAAGCGACGGCGGCTTCAACGTCAGTGGCGCGAGGTGCTCATAAAAGTCCTTGGCCGCGCCAGCCATCATCGGGGAATGAAAGGCGTGCGACGTGTGGAGGAGCGAGTGGGCAACTCCTCCCAAACTCTCGGCAAAGCGTTGGATAGCGGCAGTCTCGCCGCTGACCACGGTCATTTCAGGTGAATTGTAGGCCGCGATCGCGAGTCCGCTCGGTAGGCGCGCCTCCACTCCGGACGCCGCCATGCGGACGGCAAGCATGGCGCCCTTAGGCGCGCTCTGCATAGCGCGACCTCGGGCAACGACGGCTGCTAAAGCTTCGGGAAGCTCAAATACCCCGGCGAGGGCGGCGGCGACGAGCTCTCCGACGCTGTGCCCGATCATGGCGTCCGGTTTGACGCCGAAGCTCTGCCAAAGGCGGGCCAGTGAATATTCCACGGCGAACAACGCCGGTTGAGCCCACGCGGTCTCGGT
>JAYWBY010000273.1:0-14290 GCA_043781115.1 Pseudomonadota bacterium | reverse complement strand
TTCAAGGCCATCTTCTCCCGAATAGACGTCAATCTTGGCGTCGTCCTTTAGGTGCGCCTTTATGTAGGCGTCGAGGTCCGCTTCGTCATAGGCATAACCTTGGACCACGCCTAGCGCGACCTTTGCGAGTGACGCGGGCCCCGTGTAAGTCCAGGTTCTGTCGGGTTTCACGTAAATGCAGTTCCGGCCGAAGCCGAGCGGCGTCGCGGGGAAAATGAAATCGGGTACGTCGCTCTTCGCCGCCCCGACGAGACCCGCGGATTTCCCCGTGCGCACGTCCGCGATCGCCCGCGACCAGTTGAGGACTTGGTAGTCCACCTCGTAACCCTTCGGCTGAAAGGCGGCCTTCGCGATTTCAATCATGTAACCGGGGTCGGCGGCGGTAGGGCTGCAGTTGTACGGGCACCAAACGTCGGCCCGAACGGACACCACTTCCGCGGAAGCTCCGGCAGAAACGGCGAACATCCAAATGAGCGCAATTAGAGAGGGGCGTGCAAACACGGCGGTGTCCCCGGTTAACGCATGCTCAAGAGTTCGACCTTCACCTGCGCCTGTTCCTCGGCGGCGGTCGGCGGGGCCTCCGGCGTCTCAGGCTCTTGGACGTTCGGCGGATCGGGCTCGCCTAGGGCCATCGATAAGATGGCCAAGGGTACGACGAGAATGAAAAGGGCGATCCAGGCCCAGGCCGGAACTTTGAGCAGCGCCATCGCGAGAGAGTCCTGCCGTTCAGAAGTTGATGTTGATTACGACTGATGAACCCATGGCGGACGACTTCAACTGGCGCGCCGTGACGACTTTGAAGCCGCGGGCCTTTAGCACGAAGTCCAAGTCTTCGATGTTGCCGATGATCCGGTAATTGCCGCCGTCGACGTCGCCGTAGTAGTAGGCGTACGAAAACATGCCAGTCGTGAGCGTCACGATTTCAAGGCGAAAATCATCGACGATTTGCGTCGGAGCGTAGCCGAGCGTGGCCGGGTATTCCGACATCTGTGTGACAAGGGAATCATTGCCGTTGGCGTCGCGAACCGTAATGTAGGTCACGTCGTCGAACTCCGACAGGTCGTAGACCTGGCCGGTTTCGAAACAATCCCATCCCTCCATGGCGGTGCTGAGCCCGACGCTTGTCGCGAGTGGAATCGCCTGCGCGACGCACAGCTTGTGCCCGGTGTTGTTTTGGAGTTTCACGGCCGTCGCGGAAGCGGTCGCGGCAATACCGGCGACGCCTAAAATGATGATCAAGGTACGTAGAATTTGCATGGGGACCTCCTGTGGAAATCTGCCAGTACCATAGCAGAAGGCGAAATTGATACCAAATCAGTACAAGTCGATCGAGAGGGAATAGATGTCGACCTCTTCCTTCGCCTTGCTGACCTTGGAAGATTCGATCCCCAGGTCTTTCCTGCCTCATCGTTGGCAAGCGTCCCGTCGCTCCTACTGATAGGAAAACACCAACTCCCGATACTCATTACCCACCGGATCGAAGCTCGCGAGAGGCACCGACCAAAGCTCCAGCAGATGCGCTTTTCCTAGTTCGGTGCAGAGCCTTTTCCATGCAGCCTTCGTCGCGTCAGCGCTCCCTTCGCCGCCCACTGCCCCGAGAGCGGCGACCTTTTGAATCCTACCCAAGACTGCCGCCCGTTCCTCGACGGTCGGACTCCGCCGCATTCGCGTCGACAATTCGTCGACGAGAAAGGCTACTGTTTGGAGGAGTTTCACCTTGGCAGCTTTGTCTCCGGCAGGCAATCGTCCAGACGCGCTTACCAAGCCTCCGGCCCGATGCGGGGCAATGAGCCAGCGATGGCCGACCCAGGCTTGATGTTTGGTCATGGGCTTGCGGACGCTAAAATCGTAGGCAGCGTCGAGAGCAGTTAAGTCGTCAATGGTCTGGAGACCCGGATCGCGTGCGAGACGGAGCAGCAGGTCGTGAAGCCCGCTCAAATAGACTTCCGTTTCGTCCGCTAGGTTCACGGAGAGAACCTTGGTCCACCCCCGCGCCGAAATATGGCCTTCCGACAACAGCCAACGGATTTGAAGGGCATAATAGGCGCGGGTTTGAAGCATTCGGCGCCGCCGAATGCTCTCAATACTAGCCGCGCTCAAATCCTCCAAGCTCTTCAGGCTCGATGCGAAAAATCTCGCGAAATAGTTTTTCATCTCGGAATCGTTGACCGGTTTTACCCTGTCAAGGAACGTCGGCAACCCGGGAATCGCACAGAACCGCTCAAAAAACTCTGTCAGCCCCCCGAACGCCGCGATCGCGCCATGCGCCCCGTCCAAATACTGCTGCGACCCAGAATAAAACTCGTAAACTTGAGCGGCGAGCGACGCCACGAAGTGACTCGTCCCCCTCGGCCGCCAAAGCGTCGTCTGCTGACCGTTGAAGGCGTCGAGGTAGACGTCCAGAATTTTCTTAGGCTCATCCATCCCCAACGCTTGAAACGCCCTGACCGGACTGAACCGCGCGTTGCTCGGCGTCCGCCGCTCCAATGCAAACTCACCGTCTGGCAAACGCGTCCGCACCAAGCCGCTGACGATGATGTCGCTGAAGAAGAAGCAAAAGCCCTCCGACCGCAGCGCGAAGTCTTTGAACCCACTCTTGTTCTTCGGCCGCCAAAGTCCCGCGAAAAACGGCTCCCAGAGCGCCACGTGCATCATCTCATGCGAGAGCGTCGTAAAGGCGTCCACCGCCTCCTTCAAAGCCGTGACCTCCGAGCCGAGCTCGTGCTCGACCGGCGGCGGCAGCGGGGTGTGCGGGCGCTGCGAGAGCGGGTTCCATTCTTCTTCTGGCGAGCCGGGGACGGCGGGCGCGACGGAGCTTAATGTCAGATAGAGATTGGTAATCCCCGGCGCGTTTTCGATGAACGGTAGATCGAATTTGGACGGGGCCACCTTCTTCTCGGTTTTGCCCGACGCCGTCAGAAATGCCAGGACGCGCGCATACGACACCAACGCCTCGGCGCCGACCGTCTGCGCGTCGCTGAGCTTCGGTTTACTTTTCAAGCGCGGCCTTCTCCCGGAACTGGTAACTGGCGTGCGTGTCGTAGTCCATGCCGTAAACCTTCTTCAGGTTTTGGATGACCTTGACGTCGTCCGGACCGAAAGTCTGGGCCGAGCCGCCCTCAAACGAATGGAGGATGATGTCTTCCAGGAGTTCGCCGAGCGTCATGTCGCCATATTCGGCCATGGCCTTCAATACTTTCACCATGCGTTTTTCGAGTCGGACGCCGAGTTGGATGCGTTCGATCTCGAACTTGCGGCTGGCCGCCGACGCGGCGGCGCGGGGTTCGGGCGTGACTTTCTTGCGCGGGGACTTGGTCGCCATGGGTGCATCCTTCGTTACATTGTTACCAAGATAACAATGTCCCAAGGTTGCTGTCAATCCCCCTTCATCTCCGCCGAAATGCTGAGCTGCACCGAGTGGTTCTTGATGACCGAGCTGTCGGTCTGGTAGGCCAAGGGCGCCAAGAAGTCACCCAAGTGAACGCTCAAGAGGTCGAACCGGCAGACCAAGTCGATGCCGTATTCGGCCTGTGGGCGCGCGCGCCAGAAGAACGGCGCCTCCTGCGTCAGGTAGTAGGCGTTAGAACCTTGGAAGCGGTTCTCGCTCTTCGCCGCGTCGTTGGCGGCGCTGATGTCGGTGTAGGTGTCGTCCAACCAAGGGACAATGGAAAACCGTTTCATAAAGTGGAAGTCGAGCAGCATGCCGCCGAGGTAGCTGATCGTGTTGTAGCGGTATTTGGTGTAGTCGCTTTCCCTTATCGAACCGCTCTCCATTTGCGTGTTGCGATGCGTCGCGTTGAAACTCTTTGCTCCCAAGACCACCGATGCGGTGAGCCAGTTCGGGCTGTTGTCGAACGGCAAAAGGTAAGCGTAGATGCCGATGGCCCGGTAGTTCAGGTCGGCCTTCTGGTTCTGGCTCGACGAGCCGTCCTTGTACGTATACGAGCGTTGCCCGGCTTCCGCGGAAAAGCCGAGGCCAACCCGCTTCAGCGAAATGGCGACGTACGGCGTCACCGTGTAGCCCGTCATGTTGATTTCCGAGTCGTTCCGCGGCGAGTTGCGCGACGTGGCGAGGCCGGTGCCGTCGAGCGTCAAGTCGATGTGCTTGGCCTCGAGCGCGAAGGTGATCTCTTTGGCGAAAGGAACGATGTGGGTGACGGGCGAGGTCTTGTAGAGGGAGCCGTTCGACTGGACCTCTTCCAAATAGTAATCCTGAAGGGCCCGTTGTTCGCTCTGCTGCGCGTTCGCGGCGGGAGCCAAGACGCACCAAGCCAGAGCCGCGAGGCTCAGGGCCGTGAACTTCTTCCGCCGCATGTTCAGCATCTTGAGCAAAGGGCAATACCTGCTGGAAAGTCGAGTACCTCTGGGATGATATCGACCGTCGGGCCCAGAGCTTGAGGCTCAACGGTCTCATTCTCGCGTATATATCAGTAATAATAGTGATTAATCGGTTAAGCATACTTGCAAGTATCGTCCATCGTGCGTCAAACCTGTAGGCACAAGCCTAAGCAAGCGACATCGAGCTTTCGTCTAACAACCCCAAATGACTGGATGTTGGTCCTACCCGATCTTTGCAATTCCGCGACGCCGAGGGTGCCGTCGCCGTCGCTGCTGTTGAGTGTCCCTGCTGTCCCCGCTGCTGCTGAGGTTTTCGATGCTGAAGTTCCTAAGTCTGACCCGTTGGGAGAATTATTGTCTCCTCGCCATGACAAGCGTCGCGTGTCTCGTCATTGTCACGATCCGCTCGGAAGCGCGTGTCGCCCCCGCCCCGACGCCCGTCGCCTTTCACGTCAAACCGGGGCCGGCGCCGAAACCCGTCGCCCACGTCAAGTTGGTCAACGCCGAGCCGCGGTCGAAAGAACGCGCTTGGGTGCAACGCCACAACAAGATCGTCGCCGAAGCGGCGCAAGGCAAATACGACGTCATGCTCCTCGGTGACTCGATCACCCAGGGGTGGGACTACAATCAAGCCGTCTGGCAATCCAAGTTCCCCGGCCTCCGCGCCCTGAACGCGGGCATCGCCTCCGACCGCGTCGAACACATCCTCTGGCGCGTTCAACACGGCCTTTTCGACAAAGCCCGCCCGAAGACGGTCGTCCTCCTCGGCGGCGTCAACAACCTCGCGATGAGCAATCCGGACGCCATCGCCGACGGTCTCCGCCAGATCATCGAAGAAATCCAGAAGCGCTCGCCCAACACCAAGGTGCTGCTCCTCGGCATCTTCCCTACGGGCAAAGAGTCGACCAATCAGCGCCGCGCCAAAGTCCGCCTCGCCAACTTGAAGGTCTCGGCTCTTGCCGACGCCGGCCGCGTCGAATACTTCGAATTCGGCGACAAGTTCCTCGGCGACGACGGCTGGATCTCGAAAAAGATCATGTTCGACTATCTTCATCTGACTCGCGAAGGCTACGGCATCTGGGCCGACGCGATGGGCACCAAGCTCTACCAGTGATCAAAGTTCAATGAGCAAGAGCCGGCGGCGCGGCGCTCATCAGATCCAACAACGCCGCGGAAATCAAAGACCCGCCGCGCGCCGTGACGTGAATGCCGTCGACCATGCGGACCTTTTCCATGTGGTCGTCGATCTTCAGGTAACTGGTGTAGCGGCCCTTCTTGTCGCCGACGACTTTGTCGGACGAGACGTACTGCATGCATGGGTGACGTTCCACCTGCTTCTCCGCCCAGCTATTGATGCGAACGGCCTTACGATTGAAGGCCTCGCTCCGCATCGGCGGCAAGCCGATCCAGAGGCCCTTGGCGGCCGCCTTGCAGGTTTCGGTCATGAGCTGATCCAGCCTATGGTTGTAGGCTTTTACCCAGCCGCTGGTGCCGTAGGTTAGGATCTGGCCGTCCTCGGCAAAGTCCTGGCTGTCGTTGGTGCCGAGCATCAGGACCGCAAAGTCGTAGTGATGGTCGGCGGTCATGCGCTTTAGCTCTTTCACCCAGTCGAAGACGTCGGGACGAGCGAGGCCGGTGGCAAGTTTGGCCTTCACGACGGCCGCTCCGTCGAGCTGGCTGGCGATGTCTTTCTTGATGACTGGACCGACGGTGATCATGATCGAGTCGCCGAGGACGAGGACTTTCGGCCCTTTGGCGTCGGCCGGTAGCTCGTCGGGTTCGAGGAGTTCGCGAACGATGACCGGCTGCTTTGCCAGAGTCTTGGGTTTGCGCTTCGCGGTCAGGACGGCGTACTTCTTCGGGTAGAGCAGCGGGTGCGCTTCCTGGGCGTCGAGAAAGAGGGTTTCGAGCGTGTACTTCGGTTCCTCGAGGCCGAGGGCGGCGGTTTTCCGCCAGTGGTTGTTGGCCGCCGTCTTCAGGGACGAGGCAACCGTCGAGATCGGCAACTTCGCCGTCCAGTTGTAGATGCCCTTGGCGTCGAACATCAGAACGACGACGTAGAAGACCAGCACCGAAACGATGACGTTGCCGGCGCGGTGCGTCGGGGGCGTCTTTTTCGGTTGGGGAGCCGGCTGCACGGTCTTTGCCTCGTTCAGAATTTGAAGTAAATGAAAGGTGCGAGCGTTCCCGGACCGAAAGCGCTGATCGTCACGACGGCCATGGCCAGCGCCGCGGCCTGGGCAACGAGCGGCACGCGGGCGATGCCCTCTTCGAAGCGGTCGAGCAAGTCCTCGGGCAAAAACTGACCCGCGAAGCCGACGGCGAGGAGAGTCAGCGTGAAGGGCGTCACCACTCGGGCGCCGGCGAAGCCATTGCCGAGCGCTTTGAGGTATTCGAGCGCGACCGGGAGCGAGTCGGCGTTGAAGAAGATCCAGGTCAGGCAAACGAAGTGAAAGACCAAAACCGTGCGAAGAACTTTGCCCCAGGGCGACGTGCTGAGCGAACCGAGCGACTCTTTGGTGAAGCGTTCGGCGCAGAGGCCCCCGCCGTGGAGGATTCCCCAGAATACGAAGTTCCACGCCGCGCCGTGCCAGAGGCCGCCGAGCACCATGGTGACGAAGAGGTTGCGGTAGGTTGCGAGCCGGCCGCCGCGCGAGCCGCCGAGCGGCTTATAGAGGTAGTCGCGGAGAAAGGACGAGAGCGACATGTGCCAGCGATGCCAGAAATCCCGGAGCGACTGCGACCTATACGGCTGATTGAAGTTCCGCGGAAAGCTATACCCGAAGAGCAGGGCCACGCCGATGGCGATGTCACTGTAGGCGCTGAAGTCGCAATAGATCTGCACCGCGTACCCATAAACCCCGAAGAGCAGGTCGACGGTCGAATAGGTCGACGGCGACTCGAAGATCGGATTGACCAGTTCGACGGCCAAGTAATGAGCAATAACCACCTTCTTGAAGAGACCTAAAGCGATCAGCAGAAAGGCCCGCGTCGCCCGAATATTGTTGGCGTCGACCGGTTTGGCGAGTTGCGGCAGGAATTCGCTGGCGCGGACGATCGGCCCGGCGACGAGTTGAGGGAAGAAGGATTTGAAGAGCAAGAGGTCGATCGGCGAGCGCACGGCTTTGATGTCGCCGCGGTAGATGTCCATCAAGTAGCTGATGCCTTGGAACGTATAGAAGGACACCCCGACAGGCAGGAGCACTTCCATGATCTTCAGGTCTCTCTCGAAGCCGAAAACGTGCAGCATGTCATTCAGGGACGAGAGAAAGAAGCCGGAGTATTTGAAGTAGGCCAGTACCCCAAGGTTGAAGCCGATGCTCAGGCTCAAGATCATTTTGCGACGGCGCTCGCGCGTCTCGGCTTCGAGCCAGAGCGCCAACACATAGTTGATCACCGAGCACTCGAAGAGCAGCAGCATGAACCGCCAGTCCCACCACCCGTAAAAGAAATAGCTCGCGCCAAGGAGCACGAGTTTATTGGCCAAAGGCCAGCTCCGGCACGCCCAGCTCGCCAAATAGACGACCAGGAAGAAGATTGCGAATTCGACCGTTGGGAAGAGCATGACTAACCCACAGATGCTTAATATCCGTGGTACTTGTCGGCCGCCCTAGGGCATGCGTTAAGAAAATTTTTTGGGAGCCTCAAACGTCAGCTTGGCAAAGCGCGAAGACGGGCGCCTTTCGAGCGTATTGTCAGAGGGCTCCCCACTCCATGAAGTCGCCACTTTCGATCGGGATGCCGTCGTGGCTGAAAGCGCCGTGGGCGCTCCAGATCGAGGCAGGCGACATCTCGCAGTTGGCGTCTTCGGCCTGGGCCTTTGTCTTAAAGGTCGGGGCGGTTTCGTCGGGCATGTCACAACCCATCTGGACGAAGTGCACCTCGCCACCGAGAATCGTCTTGCCGTCGAGGACCAGGAGTTGCGCGAAGACTTGGGTCGGGCCCACCTTGGCGTGGCTAGCGTCGTCGACCGTCATATTGCCGTTGGTTTCCATGTGGCTCATCATCTTGGCGATGAAGGCCTTTTGCGCAGGATCTTTGGCCGCCGTGGCAGGGATGCGTTCGGTGAGCCTCAAATTGTTGTACTTTCCGAAGTCTCGCTCGAGCACCGCCAGGCGAGCGTCCTTGTCGAGCTGATCCCAGTCGGAGACCGATTTGATCTCCTTTGGCGTGCTGACCGGCGAGTCCAGGCTGGCGATGTCGCTGTCGGAGTTAGTGTCGCCGGTTTGGCAGGCGGTCAACGAGCACAGCGCCAACGCCAGGGTCATTCCGCTAAGCAGTCGAATCATTTTATAAGCTCCCGCATGGATAGCATATTCTATGCGGGAATTTGGCCCTGGCGCAACGAGCAAAAGGCACGAGAGAAGGGCGGCGCCTTCCGTGGCGCCGCCTCAGGTCTTCTTGGCCTTGAGTTCCGCAAAATCCATGTCGCGGAGCCAGGCAACTTCATTCGTGGACAGCCTGACTTCAAGTTTTGGACCAAGGATTGGCCTCGCTAACTCCCTGGAACAACGAAGGCGAGCTCGTCCGTTGCTGTACAAGCGGTCGACAGCGTCAACCGCGCAGACGAAAAAGCCCCTTGCGGGGCGAGGTAATAAGAGGATTTAGCGGGAATGGGAGCGGTTAGGGCAGGAAGAGGGGCAGGGAGAAAGGAGCACCAACAGTGCTGCTTTAAGTCTCGAAAGTGATCATCCCACAGCGGATATGAGAGTTTGCTTAAACCGATCATATTCCGCCTCGAGCTCAGCCAAGACGAGCCCAGCCTTCTCGATGAGCCCGCGGCGACCGAGCATTTGCAGCGCGATGCAGAGTTTCATCATGCGGATCGCGCCGAGTTTCGCCGTCGAATCGGTGAGCGCTTGCGCTAGGTCGGCGATGCCTGCGGCGTCGCTTTCCGTGATTGCCTGGCGCAGGCTGATCATGCGTGCGTCGGTGAGTTCCGAATAATTTTGCAGGCGAGCGGCCAAGTAAATCAGATTTTTGTCGTAACGCAGATTGGTCAAAACCCGTTCGATGTAGCTGCTCGGCGAAACCGAAGGCTTGGGTTTGGTCGTGCGTTCGATGACCGTCGTCGTGGTGCCGCCACGACATTCCGGGGCAAGGATCTGCTGGGCTTTGGCTTCGGTGCTGGAATTCATCACGTCCTCCTTAGGAGACGAGTTTTCTCGCTCCGAAAGAAAGACGTTGCACCGGGCGTGCCAATGGCAGGACGGCGAAACTCGGGGACTTATTCGCTGGCTGGTTAGCCCAGGTGAGGCGCTTTGGCCTCAACACCGGCAAAAGCGGGTGCTGCGGTGTGCTCTTTCGGACATAGAAGGTGCCGGAGTGCGTGCGTATAGAGCAAAGGAGCGAATAAGGCCAGGAAACCACTCGAAGAAGATAGGGCAACTAAGTAAAACGACCAAATGCAGAGGCCTTCTCCGAGCCGGATCTTGCCGATGCTGTCGCGGGCCGTCAGGCTGCGGACAAAGCCGAGGGCGAAGAGCGCGACTGCCGCGAGGTCCAACCAGGTTTGCGTGTCGGTGGAAAGTTCCGTTTCCGCGAGGAGGAGCGGCGCAGAACTGAAAAAGATCAGAAGCGTGTCCACGAGCCACGACTTTAACCAGCGGCTCGAGCGCGGCGTCTTCTCTCCTCGAAGACGCCAAAGGCGAAACGTCGCGTGCACGCCGAACAGCGCGGCCGCGCCGAGCGTCAGCACTTGGCGGCGATTGGCCTCGGGATTGCAATAAAAGTACACCAGCGCGGCGAGGGTTAGCCACGCGGGCCAGAAGCGCCGCACCAGGAGCGAGTCCTGGCGAGCGGCTGGCGTCAGCGATACGGCAAGCGTCCCGAGTCCTATGGCAATCAAGCCCGCGAGGGCGATTTCGATCATGGACACGAGACACTCGTCATCGGCCGGGAACCAAGGCTGGCCACGAAAGCCCAGGCCGCCAAAAGGGCGGCCTGGCTTTTTCTATTACCAGCTGACCGCGACTTTGGCGAGCGATTGGCCCGCGGCGCCAAAGAGTTCGACCTCGCCGCGGCCCGAAGCGGGAAGCGCCAGGGTGCCGTCGGTGGCGGGGAAGTTCAAGCTGGCGAGTTGGCCGTCGCGAGCCACGAAGGCTTCCGTAGAGGTCCGAACGAGGGGCTCGGCCAGCAGCATGTCGACGTCGAGCCAAAGGGTTTGCGTTTGCACGCTCGCCCAATTGACGATGTTCGGGTAGGCGAGGATCGCCAAGTGGTCCGTCATCCGGCTCAAATCGGCGGCGCCCAAGGGTTGACCGTCGGACACTTCCACCCAACCGCGGAAGAGCGATTCATTGGTGGTCGCGTCGGAGATCGTCGTCTCCAAGTCTTGGAAGCCTTCGAGGGCGTGGTCGGCCAAGTCTTGACGGAGACCGATGGACAACGCGCCCGGCACGAAGGGCAAGTTCAAAGTGCCGTAGAATCCTTTGCGGGCCGCGGCGTCGTTGCGCGTCAGGACCGCGACTTGGTGGTCAGCGGTGACCGTCAGGACGGCTTTGCGGACGTCGAGGTTGTCGTTGATTTCGACGGCCAACTTCAACTTGTCGGCGCTTAGCGACACGGCGCGGACGGCAGCGGCAGGCACGCGGAAGGCGCCCGTGATGGTCATCGAGCCGAGGGCGGCATTGACCGGGAACGTCCGGTAGACGAGGAGCTCGTAGTGGCCTTGCGGCAGCACTTCGGTTTGGATGCTGAGCGTTTGGCTAGCGCCGAGAATCGGCGTGGCCTGCAGGAACGCATAGCGGCCATCGGCCGAAGCGACGGCGACGTTGACGCGGGCGTTGCGGTTGCCGCCGAGATCGATGGCCAAGCCGTCGAAGCGGATCGCGGTCGCGTGGTCTAAGTCCACCGGCAGACGCCAGATGTCGAAGGGACCGAAGGGTTGGTTGACGGTCGCGAAGGCCCCTGTCGGCGCCAGGGCCGCCGGTGACTCGACGACGACCGGGATGCGGGCGAGCGTCAGATGGTCGCTCAGGCGTTTGACTTCGATGACGTCGGCGTACGTGCCTGGATTCGCCAAGGCGTCGGTGTCGAAGCGCAGGGTGAAGCCGGCGCCGTTGGCTTGGAGCGTCAAGAGGTCCGGAATTTGGAAGAAAGTGCCCGAATGAACGAGCGCCACGGGCTCGACGAAGGTCAATGGATCAATCAGGGCAATCGAGGCGTCGGTAAGCTTCACTTTGACGTCGGCGGCAGAGGTCACGCCTTTCAGATGAATGCCTTCGCCCTTGAGGGTCAAACCAGGGAGGTTCGTTTCAGCGCGGAGTTCGTAAGCGAACGGCGTGCGGTGCGTTTGGTCCGCGGCCGCGGCGCGTTGCTCGGCGGCGAGGCGTTTGTAGACGTCGAACGCGGCGTTGACGTTGATGAGTCCCGCGCCTTGGCGTAGGGCGTCGACACCGACGACGTTGGAGGCGGAAGCTTGGACGGCCAGCTTCAGCAGGCGAGCGTCGATCGACGGTTCGCCCTGCTGGATCAAAGCCGAACTCAAAGCGGTGACGGCGCCTATCAGGGCTGGAGTCGCGGAGCTGGTGCCGCCGAAGCCGTGGAATGGCGAGCTGGTCTCGTCGCGTTGGGCGCGGACTAAGGTCATCAGCGGGCTGACGACGTCAGGAACGAGGCGGCCGCCGATCGTTGGGCCGATGCTCGAATAGTGAATGACGTTGTCGCCCGTGATGCCGGTCCAGCCGTAGATGTTGCGGGCTTGGTCGGACGAGATGTGCGCGCCCACGGCGAAGCCTTGGTGCGGGACGTAGTCGTCGGCGGCGCCCGTGTTCAGGCCTGGGCCGCCGTTGCCGGCGGCGATGCCGATGACGATGCCGGCGCTGGCGATTTCGCGGTCGAGAAAGTCGCCGATGAAGCGCGCGGAAGCGAGGTCGGCGGTCGAGAAGCCCCAGCTAATGCTGATGGCGTTGACGCCTTGCGCTTTGGCGTGGAGGAACGTCGCGAGGAATTGGTCGACGGTGTAGACGTCTTGGCCTTCGGCGTCGAGCACGTAGGCGAAGATCTTGGCTTTCGGCGCCATGCCTTTCAGGCGCCCGTTGGCGTAGCCGTCACCGGCGATGATGATCGAGCAGGACGTCCCGTGGCCTTCCACGATGGCATGGAACTGCAAGCCGTTCGGGCCGTCGAGGGAGAC
This sequence comes from Pseudomonadota bacterium, assembly GCA_043781115.1. Classification (GTDB taxonomy): domain Bacteria; phylum Bdellovibrionota_B; class Oligoflexia; order Oligoflexales; family CAIYRB01; genus CAIYRB01. Next base: position 1,815 of record JAYWBY010000273.1, on the reverse strand, counting down.
GGCGAGCGGATGGGCGCCGGCCATGCCGTTGCCCGGCGCGAGGTCGATGTGGCGGTGAGTCGTGTTGAAGTCCGTGAGTTCTTCGCGCTCGGCGTTGTCGATGATGCCGTTGCCGTCGGCGTCGATCCAGACGGCCGGCGTGCCGTCGCGGTTCAAGCCGACGAGGTACGGATAGACGGTTTCTTTCTGGTCGCCGTTCAAGTCGGCGAAGCCGCCCCAAAGGTAGCTGTTCGCCAGGTCCTTCTCGGAGAGGAGGCCGGTGGCGGTGATGCGGCTCGGGGCGACGCCAAGCGCGAAAGTCACGGTTTTGTCGCCGATTTCGTAGCTGACGCGCGGGCTGCCGTCGCCGTCGAGGGTCTGAGGGGCGACTTTGCCGAAGCCGGTGAAATCGTAGAAGCCTTGGAGTTTGTCGGAGTCGCTCAGACCTTCGACGCCGAAGTCGACGCCGGTGTCGAAGACGGCGACTTTGCGGTCGCGGCCGTCGGCTTCCGGGAAGCGGGCGAGGAGGTCGTCGACGCCGACGACTTTACGCGCGGTCAAGAACGCTTGCGCCGGGTCGCCGACTTGCTGTGCGGCGAGGCTCGCGGTGACCTGCGACTCGGGGACCAGGCGAACGCGAGTATTCAAGGTAACGATCGCTTGGTCGTCGAGGTTGACTTTGGCGAGGCTTGCGCGCGTCGCTTTGACTTTCAACAAACGAGATTCACCGCCCACCGCAACGGCGGTGCCGCCAGCTGCCAAGACCGCGGCAGCATGAGCGCTCGCTTCGGCGTTGGTCGTGAATGCGGCGACGTAAGTCACCCGGTCCGTCGTCGATTCTTCCTTCGTGGAAAGCTGCGAGTCGAGGCGCTTCAACACCCCTTGCTGGTGAGCGGGTTGGGCGCTGCTGCAAGCAGCGGCAACGAGGGCGATAGCGGCGATAACAAGCTGATTTTTCACGGGTGATCCTTTCTATGCTGGGCTACGCAGCCATAGAAGATCCCCTAATTTCTGTCAATGAGTCAATTGGGCAGGTACGTGACGTCGACCTTCTTCGGGTGCTTGGCGAAAACCGTGTCCGTCAAAGTGACGGTCTGGCCGGAAGCATGGAACTCATTCGGCGCCAGGAGCTTGCCGTCGACTTTGACGTTCAGCACCTTTTGCACGTGGTCGGCGAGGGTAAAAGTGCTCGGTGTTTTGGCGATCGCTTGCGTCAGACGGGAGAAGTGTTCCGTCCAGTCCGTGGCGCAGATGTCGTAGGAAGCGCCGCCCGTGTGTTTTGCCAGGTTGTTGTAAGAGGCGCCGTGAGCCGAAACGTCGCAGGTCGACGATTCGTTGGCATCGAAGGCATGGACGACGGGAGCCTTTCCCTTCACGAACGGTTGAATCAGCGGCAAGAAGTTGGAGTCCGTGACGAACGTCGCGTCGTCATCGGTGACGAAGACGAAAATTTTGTCGGCGTCTTCGCGGAAGAAATTGTGCAGCGTGCCGCTGGCGTCCGTCACGAGATGCGGGGTCTCGAGGAAATCGTCATCGTTCAGGGTCTTGACCGTTTGATTGCAAATGCGCATCTGACCGTTTAGGCCGTCTGAGTTTTCGGAATAGTCGCTGGTCGAGTCTTTCGGGCAGATGGCCGCGGCCAGGATCGTCAAGGGATTGGTGCTGCCGATTCGAATGGGAATCTGCACGTCCTTTTTGGCGAGCAGTTTGTCCGACATCTTGACGCCGAGCGCACTGTCTGTGAAGGAAATGAGCGCCATGTGCAGGTCGGCCGTTTGCTCGATCTTGGCGGCGAAGGCGTCGAAATTTTTTTGAACGATCGGGTTTTCTTCGACC
>JAYWBY010000272.1:0-5435 GCA_043781115.1 Pseudomonadota bacterium | reverse complement strand
CCTCGAAGCCAACCAATTTTTCTTCGTAAGGCAGCCCCGCTTCTTCCAGAGCCCAACGAACACGAATATCCCGCACGTAACCTTGAGCGAACGGAGGTACCCACTTGAACGCGCTGACCTTGATCATGGAGACCTCCCACCGGTATTGGCGTATGAAAGACTGCAAGAAATGAAATTTGGGGTCAAGGTCTTGTCTTCGACACCCCGCCACGGAGCACAAACGCCGATGTCCTTTGATGTTTTTAAGTTTGCTCCGGAACTCGAAAGGGCGATTGCCTCTTCGGGGTACGCCACTCCGACTCCCATTCAAAGGCAAGCGATCCCGAAGATTCTCGCGCGCCAGGATTTGATCGCCATCGCCCAGACCGGCACCGGGAAGACGGCGGCCTTCGCGCTGCCCATGCTTCAAAACCTCCTAACCGGGGCTCGCCGCGGCGAGAGGTCACCGCGCGCGCTCATCTTGACGCCGACCCGCGAGCTGGCACTTCAAGTTTACGACGACGTCGTGAACTACGCGAACGGCTCGGGCCTGACCGCCGTCCTCCTTCATGGCGGCGTCAGCTACGACCCACAACTCGAGAAACTGAACGCCGGCGTCGACGTCGTCGTCGCCACCCCGGGCCGCCTCCGCGACCACCTCGAAAAACGCAATGTCCGCTTGGCCGACCTCGAGATATTGGTATTGGACGAAGCCGATCGCATGCTCGACATGGGCTTCAGCGAGGACGTCGACTACATCATAGGCAAGACGTCGCGGCATCGTCAGACGCTGCTCTTTTCGGCGACGTTCTCCGACGAGGTGCGGCGAATCGCCCAAAAATACCTGCTGAAACCTGCGTCGATCCAAGCGACACCCGAGAAGGTCACGGCACAAAACGTCACCCACGTTCTGCACCCGGTCGACGCCGAGCGCAAACTCGACCTTTTGTTCGAAGTCGTTCACAAGCACCTCACCGAGCAGATCCTGATCTTCGCCCGCACCAAGGACAAAGTCGATGAAGTCGCGAAGGATCTGATCTCCCGCGGACTGATCGTCATGGCGACGCACGGCGACAGGACGCAAGCCCATCGCACGAAAGCCATGGCGCGGTTCAAGGAAGCCAAAGTGCAGATCCTGGTCGCCACCGACATAGCCGCGCGCGGCCTCGACACGGCCGAGCTCGGTATCGTCATCAACTTCGAGCTCCCGAACGTCGCCGAAGACTACGTCCACCGGATTGGGCGCACCGGCCGCGCCGGCAAGTCCGGGTTGGCGATCTCGCTCGTCTGCCAAAGCGAGCTGCGCTTGCTCGCTGCGGTCGAGAAGTTGATCAAGTTCAAGATTCCCGTCAGCCGCTTCGACGGCTTCGTGCCGAAGGGCTTCGACGAAGCCGTGATGCGCGCCCAAGGCCAGCGCGAGAAGGCGGGACACAAGGGCAAGCCGAAGCCAGGGCAACGCCCCGGACCCCGTCCGACGGCGAGACCTAAGCCCAAATCCGCTAAATCACGTGCCCGGGGTCGAAGTCGGTGACTTTCAGGATGACCGTCGAAAGCGACGTCGAATATACTTCGTCGGTGATCACAGAGACCAAAATTCCCGCGCGCGGCGACCTAGCACCGATCCCGCTGCTCATCCGTCATGAAACCCCTACGGCGGGCAAACGACCGCTCGTCATCATTTCACACGGCAGCGGGAGCTCCCATCAAGCATTCCGCACGCTGGCCGAGCATTTGGCCACCAATGGCTTCGTCGTCGCGATGCCAGAGCATCCGTTCAACAACCGCAACGACAACTCCCGTGCCGATACGTTCGAAAGTCTAGTCGACCGGCCGCGCCACGTGTCGGCGGTCCTCGACTGGTTCGCTTCGACTTCGCCTTGGTCGCAGAGCGTCTCGATGGATTCCGTCACAATCATTGGCCACTCGATCGGCGCCTACACGGCCCTGGCTGTCGCTGGCGGATTGCCTCACACTCAACATCAGATTAAATACGATCCGACGACGAAGATCACGCGGTCTGAATTGATACCGGTCAAAAGAGACCCGCGCGTCAAGGCGCTGGTCTTGCTTGCACCGGCGGCAGGCTGGTTTATGTCCGACGGAGCGCTCGACGCGGTGACGGCGTCGATCTTGATGCTGACCGCGGAGAAAGACACGGGGACGCCGGCGCTGCACGGCGAGATCATTTTGAAGGGAATCAAGGACACCGCGCAGATCACCCATCGGGTGGTGCCCAATGCCGGACATTATTCGTTCATGGCTCCCTTTCCGGCGCACATGAAGACTGCGGCGTTTCCACCGGCCAACGATCCGCCAGGATTCGACCGCGAGGCGTTCCTGCCGGAACTTGCCGCCGAGGTCCTCGCTTTCTTGGCCTGAAAGACTTAGGCCGTAACCGGCGGCCCAAGATTCCGCCGGTTACGGCTTCGGCCTTTAGATGCTATCTTGTCGGCAAAGAACCTCTGGGAGCGCTGCCCTTTGACTGACGATTTATCTTCTAGACGGAAATTTTTAACGCAGACCGGCACTAATGGGGCCGTATTGGGCGCTGGCATCCTTCTGGCGGACGCGACTCCACTTCTTGCCCGACCTTCGACGATGAAGGCTGGCGCCGCCGCAGCTTGGCAAAACACCTTCAATCCCCAGGCTACGGCCCCGAAGTATCCCCCCAGGGAGGCTCCGAAGCCCGCGGACAAGGTCCACGAATTCGACCTCGAACTCGGCGTCTCGGTCCATGAGATCGTCCCAGGGATCAAGATCCATGCGTTTACATACAACGGCACGTACCCGGGACCAGAGTTCCGCGTCCCTGAGGGCGACTGGGTCTTAGTCAATTTCACCAACCGTACCTCGGAATTTCACACGATCCATTGGCACGGCATCATGGTGCCAAACGAAATGGACGGGGTGCCGAACGGCACGCAGTGGGGCGTCGGCCCCAATCAGACGTTCAAATACCTCTTTCGCGCTCAACCCGCCGGCTCACACTTCTACCACTGCCACAACATGACGACGCTACATGTGCAAGCGGGCATGTTCGGCGCTCTGATCGTCGAACCGAAAGACGACTTGATCAAACGGACGTTCCCCTACCAAAGGGACTACACGCTCCTGCTGAGCGAAGTCGACACCGTCATGGTCGAGAAGCAAATGAACGAGATGCTTCGCGAAATGAACGTCATGCAGGACATGGCAAGCTCGCCCGGATCGATGAAAGAAATGAACGGCCGGATGATGGGCTGGTTCAAGGACAAGAAGTCGTTCCTGGACGCCGTCGCCTCGGGCTACGTCCCGCCCTATGCCGATTCGCAGATCGGACGGAACGTCACGCCAAACTTCAACTTCTTCATGATCAACGGCAAGTCCTACCCGATGACGGAGCCGATGATGATCCGGATGGGCGAAAACATCCGCATCCGCTTGCTCGGTGCCGGCGCGATGCCGCACTACATGCATCTTCATGGCCACGACTTTTGGCACGTCTGTCAGGACGGCTCGCCGCTCGAGTCGCCCGTGCGCATGAATACGATTCCGATTTTTCCTGGCACGACGTCCGACATCATCGTGCAAGGCACGAATCCGGGCATGTGGCATTTCCACGACCATAGCGATCTGTCGACCACGAACAACGGCATCTTCCCCGGCGGCATGATGACCATGGTCATGTACGAAGACGCCGACAAGTATGGGGTCAAAGTTCCGGACCTCCTGCCGGTGAACTCATGACTGCTCGCTTGAAGGTTGCCGTCGGCTTTGTCATGACGCTGGCGACTCAGAGCGCCTTAGCCTTGCCGACGCAACCTGTGCCGGTGCCCGAAGAAGCTAGCACTGCACCGCAAATCGACGTCACCGGCCACGGGCTGAGCACGCTAGAGGAACGAAAAGACGCGGACGGTAAGTATCGGGCTCCGACCCTAGACATGAGTGATACGTCGTTGCAGGTTGGGGCGGCGCAACGGCTTTTCGGCGGCGCCGTCGGCAGCTTTGGGCTTGGCATCGTCAAGACCGAAGCCGATGGCCAGGACCCGAAACGCCCCCCGACCTTTCTTCATCGCGCCTTCGTCGACTATCAAAGTGAGTTCGTGGAAGTCCTCGCAGGCCGGTCGGACAATCCCGTGTCTCACGTCGTCGACCTCCCGACGTTAAGGGACGACGACCTGACGCTGTTCGCCGGCCAGCTCAACCCGTTTTCCGACGGAGCCGGGAGCGAAGACCACCTCTACTCCGACCAGATATCCGTGACGCTGAACCAAGGCATGGCCTTTTTCGAGAACGTCCACGGCCAGCACCTGTCTTCGACCAAGGACCAAAAGGCCGGGGCCGGCCTCAACTCCTTCGGGGTGACCCTGGCCCATTTGCCGACTCCCGGCCGAGAAGCTTTCGACCGCTTGCCTGCCTATGGCTTCGGGTTCGAACGCATCAAGACCGACCGCGTCTCCGCCAACGCTCTAAACCAAGCCTTTGTCGGCGGTACCCTGAATTTGACGACGAGCGTCACCAATCGCCTCGAATTGCGCGTGCAACAGTCGCTCACCCGGGGCAGCGACTTGACGACGTTGACCACGATGCCGGACACCTTCGAAGCCGATTCGCAGTCCACGGCGGTCGCCGTCGTCTTCAACCATCGGCCGTTCGGGGGTTCTGGCTTTCAGCTGGCGCTGACCGGCGTGAAGAAGAGTTACACGCGCATCGACGATGCCGATGCCACCGCCGTGACGTTCATGGCCGCTCATAACTTAGGCCAGGGATTCAACGCCGTCGCTCAGTACAAGACCGAGCATCGCGACCGAAATCTAGCGGCGGCGCAGACGGCCGGCACCGCCTTTGGCCAAAGCTTCGAACTGGGGTTGCTCTTCAACTTCGACGCGGTGATCAACGAGCACCTCTCCCCCCGGCGATCGCTCTTGAATCAGCAATACGAATTTGTTCCGAACTAGGACCGCGAACCGATGACCCACAGTTCAAAATTGATCTTGCTCACTGCGGCGGCGGCCTTCGTGGTGGCGTCGACCGCCTGGTCCCAGCAGGAAAGTATGGCGGCTATGCCGACGGCTAAACCCAAGCGGGTCTTCGACGTCAAGACGGCAAAAGACGGCCAGGTCTTGCTTGAAGGACGAGGCTTCGGCGGCAACGAAGGCAGCGTTGGCATGATGAATTTGATGATGGTCGAAGGCTCGGGCTTCGAAGGCATGGAGATGGGCGAAATGCAGCCCGGGGCAGACGCCGAGGCGCCTTCGCCGGGTCGCAGTCTTTCCTGTCAGACCGTCCCCGCCACGAGCAAGACCGGATCGCAGGTGCTGGAGCTGGTCGTCCAAATGACCGCCCCCGCCAAGGGCGAAGCGCCGGCCAAACCGCTGGCGACGGTGCAGATGACGTCGATGAACATGGGTAGAGAAAAAGTCGCCTTGACCGAGGTCTCCCCAGGTCACTTCAAGACAAAGGCGAATTTCCCGATG
>JAYWBY010000271.1:0-5436 GCA_043781115.1 Pseudomonadota bacterium | reverse complement strand
GGCTGAGCGTGCAGTCGCCCCAGGCTCCCGCGCCCGGGTCGACGCACGGCGCATCGCCGTCGGCGTAGAAAGCATGGGTGTTGCTCGTGACTTTGACCTTGTTGGAGAGCAGGATGTCTTTATAGGAAAGCTGCTCGACGTCGGCCAAAAGTCGCTGATAAAACTCCTGCTGTAAATCGGTCGCGGCATCCTCGCTGATACCGAAGGTCGGACTGGCTTTGATCGAGCCGGCGCCGCCGACTCTTTGCGCGAAAATCTTCAAGCCGTAGTTGAAGAAGTCGGGCTTCAGGTCACCGTCCGTGACCAAGGCGGCGAGGCTGGCGCGCCGGCTGTCGGTGATCGCGGCGTCGCGTTCTTTCGCCGGGAGGTATTTGTCGAGTTCGTCGGCCGTGGGAGTCCTGCCGAGCGCTTGATTGAACATGCGGAAGATATAGTTCTTCCCCGAGGTCCGCTTGGAGCATTGATAGCTCAAGTTGACGTCCAACATGCTGGTTAGTTGCCCGCTCGAGCCATAGACTTGCTCGGCTTCTTTGACCACGGAAGGCATGCTGATCTGAAACCAATAGATGAGCCCCTCGAGTTTGTCGCGGTCTTCGCCTTCGAGCGCGACGGTCGGCATCGGCGACGGGCGATGACTCGACGGGGCTTTGATGAACCGGTTCACGACCGACTGGTAGGCAGCGGCGATGGTGTCCATCCCTTCCAGGGTTTCGATGCTCAGCTGGTCTTCTTCGGGCATCGGCCAGGTACTGTGCAAGTCTTTGCCCTTGGCATGGCAGCTGGCACAATTGTCCTTGAGGAAGGCGAGAGCGTCTTCGTCATTTAGGGCTTTGAGCCGCGCCACCGATTCGGACGGGCTGGATTCTTCTACTTTAGTCTTCTTTTTGTGTTTCTTTTCGCCGCTGAGCCGGGAACCGATCTGGCTATTGCTGCACGCGCCCGGCACCAAGGCCGAACAAGCGAGGACAAGCAGTAGTTTGGTCAGTCTTGAGTTCACGGGCTTCTCACTTCTTCGTCACTTTCTTGGTCACTTCTTTTTCTTCTTCGCCAGCTTCGCCAAAGAGGCTAGCGTTTTATCGAACAGCCCAAGGGTCGCCGTCGGCGCGGTGCCGACGCCGTCACCGAAAGTCAAAAACGCTAAGCTCGGAGCGCCGCCGTCGTGGGTGAGCAGCATCTCCCGCTCCGTCCATGATCCGGCGAATACCAGCAGGCGCTGGTTAGTGGCGAGCCAGATGCTGTCATCGCCGTCTTCGACCGGCTCGACGCCAGCGCCAAGAGCGACTTCGTCCTTGGCGAGTCCGCCGCCGAGGAGCCCGATTTTCTTGCGGGTGATGTTGTCGTCTTTGTAGCCGAACAGCAGCAGGCTGTTGTCCGTCACCGCGAACAGATGCGACTCGTCGGCCGCAAGGACTTGGACGACCTTCATGTCGGAGATTAGGTCGTCGACCGCGACTTTGCTGATGTCGACTGAGGCGCTACTGGAAGCGGGCAAACGGTTGCGGCCGATCTTGCCTTTGTTCGTTTCCACCACCCAGACGTAGTCTTTGGAAACCGTGGCGACGATGCTCGTGGCCTTGTCGAACTTGAAGAAAGCCGGAACTTCGTCCGCCGTTCCCGCCGCCAGGTCGATCGACCAGGCCTTGCCCGTCCGACTCGATGCCGAGACTTTCTGGTCGCCCGAGTGACCAAGGGCTATGATCTTGTCGCCGTCGGCCAAATCGAGTTTCAGCGAAAGCTTGCCGTCCGCTTCGAACGTCATTTTACTTGGCGCGTCGCCGTTCAGCTTCTCTTCCACGGCGGACGCGCCCGGCGCGTTTTTCACTTTGCTACTGCCGTCCGAACATGCGCCCAAGATACCGGCGAAAGCCAATAGCGGAAGCAAGGTTAGGGGGACGTCAGTGCGCAAGGGTTAGCCCTATGTTTGAACTGCGATAATGCTCTTTCGGTCGTCTTTACACAGAACGTTAGGTGGGCTCGTAACGGCCTGAAAAGGCGGGTAAATTGGCGGTGAATTTAGCGGGTTAAGTTGTTTTGGCAATTCAGGAAAGGGGCGCTCGGATCGGCAGCGGGATAGGAGAAGAGTGAATAGAGGTTCGACGCTGTCAGCGCGAAAAAGGATAGCTTGTAGACAGCAAGCTCGAGCGACCTGCGGGCGGTTTTGAAAAATAGGGTGTTAATCGGCAGTTAGAAAGTCGAGAAAGCGGGGAAAAATTGGCACGCTGAGTGCAATGTATATCTGTGCGTGAGTTCCTCCTTACCTCCTTAGTGGGCCCGGCCAAGGCTTTAAGCCATTGGACGGGTTCATCTTTTTTTCCGCCGCTAGCGGCGGCAGGCACAAAACAGGCACAACGCTCAGATAATTGCAGATGCATTGGCATCACGTTTCGTCAGCGGCACCACCTCGCCCGGTAGCGTCCGCGTCCAGCCAGCTCCGCCCGAAAGGACATCGGTAATCCCCTTGAGTGAGCTTGGCGCCAGATGGGCGTAGATCAGCGTCGAGTCCATTTTCGTGTGGCCGAGTAGGTCCATGATCTTGATCATCGGCACGCCGCGCATTGCCAGATGCGAGGCGAAGGTGTGGCGAAGATCATGAAACCGTAGCGGCGTCACTCCCGCCCGGATTGCCATCGGTTGAAGCTTCACCGCGCCGAACGCATTCGAGATCCCCTGGAAAACGAAGCTGTCGGCAGGGAGGAAGCGCTTGTCCGCCAGGATCTGGTAGAGAGCCGGGCTCATCGGCACCTTCCGGTCGCGCTTGGTCTTCGTGTACGGGTTGAGCTTGTTGGTCTTCGTGCACCAGTTGCGGCGCACGATGACCTCACCGTTCTCGAAGTCCAGGCAATCCCGCTGAAGCCCCTTGATCTCCATCGGCCGAAGTCCCGTTTCCGTGGCTAGTGCAACGACCTGGAACACCTGCCAGTCCTCGGTGCGACAGTAGCTCAAAAATCGGTCCTTTTCCTCGAAGGTCCAGAATTTGAACTCCCGCCTGATCGACTGAACGCGCTTGACGCCAGATACCGGGTTGGCCTGGATCAACTCGTCATCGCTGACGGCGCCATCGAAGATCTTGTGCGCCAGTCCGAGAATGTTATTCACGGTCTGGGCCGCAAACCGCCTCTCGTTACAGAGGTGGGTTTTGAGATCACGAGTGTCCTTGCGTTTGATCTCGAAAAGCTTCTTCGTCCCGAAGGCCGGCATCAAATGATCGCGCAGCATCTGCTGGTCCTTTAGAACCGTGCTCGGCGCCTTATGGATCTTGGCGTAGTGCTCGATCCATTTCTCCGCATAGGCTGCAAATGTCGGACAATTTTTCTCAAGTGTTGCGTTGATAAGTCCTAGGCTGATCTCAGCTTCAAATTTGTCAACGACGGATTTAAGCGTGCCTAGTGGAAAAATCTTCGACATCATGTGCCGACCTTCCCACCACCGGACCCTCCACGTACCATTTCTTGTCTTGTGAGCCATGCTTCACGCTCCATTCTTTTGGAGCCACTGAAGGACATCAGCCCACATAAACCTCACTGATTTGCCGGCTTTCAAAAACGGAATCCTGCGCTGGTGGACCCAGCCGCGAACCGTATGGATGGAGACGCCCATCCGCTGAGCTACTTCCGCGTAGCTCAAAAGCCGGTTGTCATTCGTTATGAAATTTTCAATGAGCAACGCTGGCCGGGGCAAAGCCCCTTCCAAACTGGTCGTCATATTACCAGTCCTCCGATGCGAAATCTAACGTTTTATTCGGGAGAAAGACGCGATTTACGGGATTGCAGTCGAGGTGTTTGGGTTCTGCCTGCCGTTATCAGTCGGGACTGGCGCGCTGACTATTTCGCCGGTCAGGAGCTTGCCGATGAAGGTGTCCTTACTGATTGCGCCATGTTCCTTTACATAGGCAAGGTAGCGTCGCTGCAAGCGATCCGCGTTGGAGTGAGTGGAGTCCTGGAGTTGCGCGTAATGTTTGGGCTCAAGCAGTGTTAGGGCGAGCGTAATCAGGTCGTCCGGCTTGACGCTCCGCCCGAGTTCTTTCTTGTTGAGTCGCGCCAGCTCGATGACAATCCGTTTGCGGGTCTCCTTTGACACGCGCACGGGTGCGGTCTTGACGACGGCTCCACCAGCCTTTGACTTCTTGACTGACTCGGTACTGTCCATCGTAATCCCCCAAATAGTTATCATTTCGCCCTCCGGTAGCAATGCAGACATGAGCGGCCAGGCTCCAAAGCACAGCCGCTTGGAGCACCTCCGTTGCCTTAAAACGAGATTTCCGGGCCACGTCCGCGACCAACGTGTTCGAGCCCGATTAGATCAATCTCAACGCCGAAGCTGTGATAGCGGCCCTTGAGGTTGTTGAAGAAGTCCAACTCAACCGGTGACGGGTGCTTCGGCGACTGCGAGACGAGGTTGATGCGATCAACGTGCGGGTGCTGCGCCAGGAACGTGCCGACCGTCTCGACATCGGGCGCAACCAGGGCCAGCACGGGATCGTGCCGGTGCCTGCCGGACATCGAGTGCGCGCCTTCCTTCTGGAGATACGTGAACGGGTCGGTGTAGATGGTCGCTGTCCGGCCGCTCCCTGACCTACTGGCGAACGGCGAGCGAGGCGCCCCTTGGGTGCGCCTCGTCCAACGGCCGAGGTCGTCCTGACTGAATTCCATGGCTCCTTCGTCGCTATCCTTGCCGAAGAACCGAATCAGACCGCCCTTGGAAACCTGCACCTGTTGGCTTTGCAGCAAGCGCTCGGCATGACCCTTGCCGACGCGCATGGTCGTTAATAGATCCGTCAATTTCGTCAGCGCCTCGGTGCGGCCGGCACGGTCCGGCCTCGGTACATAAAACGACGTGTACTTGCGCTTGGTCTCGCCGAACTGTTGTTCCAGAAGCAGCAGTCGGGGGTTGCCATTGATATGGGCGATGGCTTGCAGGTACGTCATGTTCCTGTGCGATGCCACGAGGTCGATCAGGCTGCCTTTCGTATTGTTCTGGGTGTTCGTCCACTCAAACGGGCCGAGCACAACGTGCTCACGCCCCTTGAGTCGCCAGGACCCGTCGGCGTGCGCCACGACGGGGACGCCCTTGATCCGGCAGTAGTCGATGATATTGGACCGCCTGGCGCGGGCAATTTCGTCGATTGGTACCATCGCGTTGGCAATATTCTGCTCTGGGATTTGAGCAGACTTGGCCTCGCGACGTGCCACATGGGTAAACTTCGAGTAGTCCTTCTTGAGCAGCACCTGAGCCGCGCCGCCGGTTGCAGCCATGAGCTCGCCGCCAAGCCGGTCGGTGTCACCTGGGCTGGCGCGGAGTGCGTCAATCTTGCCGCGCACTGCCAGCCGAAGTTCAGGGTGTCTGGCAAACCGCTCGTCGTTCTCCTTGAACATCAACTCTAGGCCAGGTTTGTCGTAGCGTCGGCCGAGGTTCCTCCCGCGCTTGCCTCTTTCTTGA
>JAYWBY010000270.1:0-5440 GCA_043781115.1 Pseudomonadota bacterium | reverse complement strand
GGCAAAAAATCCGGGTCGCTGAAGTCCGGCCACGGCAAACTCAAAATGGCGATCAAGCTCGACGCCGAAAACTGCGTCGCCTCGGCCGACGTCGACCTCGCGGGCAGCGACGGCCTCGGCGCGTTCGCCGGCACCGAATCGAAGATTAATGACATGACCGGCGCTTGGAGCCTGGCCTTCGGCGGCAACGACGCCCCGGGCTATAGCGACAACATCGCCAAAGGCGCCGACGCCGTCAACGAAGCGCCGGACCAACCAGATGAATGCGGCGGCGCCGCCGGCCTCTGCTTGGCTGACGAAAGCACCGACGGCGAACCCGGCAAACCGGACGGCGTCGTCAAGTACTTCGCTCACGACACATCGACGAACAAGGTCTCCATCTGGTATTCCGACGAGGAATACAAGCAGTGCCACGACGACAAAGGCGCGGTGACATTCGCCTTGGACATCGCCGACACGGTCGTGCCGATCACCAAGGCCCATTTCGCCAGCGTCGATGCGTGGATCAGCCTCTTCTCCACCGAAGTCGCCAAGCTCGCCACCGACAAATTCGCCGCTCGCCTCGACGCCGAGATCGAAGCGCAAGCGACGGCCTCGAAAGCCACCGACGGTTGGTTGAAGGACGTCGACGCCGCCGAACTGGGCCGCATTAAGACGACGTGGAAAGCGCAAGCTTACCAAGACCTCGTGCGTGAAGGCGCCTGGTACGACTCGAAATACTACACCGACGGCTATAGCTTTTGCTCGGGCTTCACGAAAGTCGCGGCGGTAGACGTTCCCACGGACCCGGCCCCCATCGCCGACGTCCCGGTCGCCGGCGACCCGGGCGCCCCTGACTCCCCGAATGACGTTAAGGATCCGGGCTTCTACATGCCGCTCCACGTCAAGGCGCTCTGCGCTGGCGGCGCCGACGCTCTTTCCGAAGCCGAAGTGGATGCCATCATGACCAGCATCGCCACGGGCGCCCCGAAGACCTGCTTGCCGGACGTCTACGTCGGCGACTCTTTTGACGACAAGACGGACAATGCCGTCTTGGCGATCCAATGCGCCACGGCGGACCAATCGTGCGTCGACAAAAACGGCACGATCATCGCGCCGGTGCAGGGCCTAGAAGCCGAACTCGACCTCGTTCCGGGCGTCGACACGGAGGATGGCTTCGCCACGGCGGACCTCAGCCAATTCGACTCTTACGACTCGACCACCTACGACGAAGAAAGCGGCAAAGAAACGCCTTGCAGCTACTCGTCCTACCGCGGCATCGGCATCATTTTCGAAAATGCCGAACAAACCAAGTTCACGGGCATCGACTCCTACATCTATAAAGACTCGTGCAAATCCACCGCCGTCGCGACCGCTTCCCAGCCGCCTATGCCGGAAGACGCTACCCCGACGGCCGCGGGCCTCGCGGACGACTCGAAAGACGCCGACACTTACTCGACCGATGGCGACGCCGCCGCCAAGAGCGAAGACGCGGTGATCAGCTCCGACGAGTTCGACGCCGGCAAAGACGACGGCGACTTCCAGTACTCGATGACCAACTACTACACGAAAGTGAAGTAAGGCCCTCGACGTGTGAGCTAAGACACTAAGGACCTCCGCCAAGACGCAAGTTTTGGCGGAGGTTTTTCGTCAATGCGCGCCGCTGATGCGCTCGCATTTCGGGGCGGTCGCTGGACCCGAGACGTTGAATTTGGGGCCCGACGGCGCCACCGCGCAACGAAAGAGCTGGACGACGGCCAAAGTCAGGAGCGAAGGACCCTTCACGTCGACGTTGAGATTCCAGCCATGATCGCTGCCGGAATCCGCAGGCAGCGAGAACCCGCCGTCGAGCGTTATCCGGCCGATACGCTCCGAGAACACGACGGGCGTCACGAGTTTGACTTCGAGGTCCTTCACTTCTATGTTGAGTTCGAGCGGCGGCGGTTTGACGTTGATACCGAACACTCCCGAAAATCCCAGCCGCAGCGCCGACAACTTGCCGTTGAACCGCCCGGTCTGGCGGTTGGTTCCACCCGGTCCCTGCGGCTTGGCGAAGATGAACTTCCCCGTGAGGTCTCCCCCTTCGAATTTCACCGCTTGCTGACTCTTGGGCGGGGCGAACAGGCGGACGAGTTCGGGAGCGTTCAAGCCCTTCGCCTCCCCTTCCAACTCCAAGGCGCCCTCCGCCTCGCGGCCGGCAAGCAAGCGCCGCGGCACCACGCCTCGGACAAAGACCTTGCCTCCGCCCACGACTTCGACTTCCGCGGTGAAGGGCACCGCCGCCTTCCAGAGGGCGGCAGGCAACTGGGGCCTGAACGTCACGTTCATCGTCAAAGGCTTGGTGTCGGGATGATTGACGTCACGCACGACGAGCTCGTAGAGGTGGAAATTCGCGTAGTAGTCCAGCTCGACGCTCGCAAGGCTCACGATCAGACCCGGACTTAGCTCCTTGAAGGCCCCGTCCAAAGTGACTTGCAGCTGGGATTTGAACGTTTCGCCTCCGACGAAGCCCCGCGCGACGCCGAGCGCCACCCCGCCCAGGACCAAGATCAAGCCGATTACGTATTTCAGTTGCGAGAAGATTCGGCGCATCGCTTCCTCGTGGCTTATCAGCCGAGCTCGACCAGGAGGTCACCGCCCTCGACCATTTCGCCCGCCTGGGCCGTGATCTTTTGCACTTTGCCCGCCGTCTTGGCGGTAATGACATATTCCATTTTCATCGACTCGGTGACTAGCAGCGTGTCGCCGGCCTTGACCTCCTGGCCGACCTTCACCATTACGGCCAAGACTTTGCCTGGCATGGCGGCGCCGACGTGCCGCTCTGACGTGGCGTCGGCCTTGGGCCGCTCAGGGCCAGTCCCCGCGGCGTCGGCGTCCTTGATTTCGACGGCGCGCGGGAAGCCGTTCAGATCAAAAAAGACCGTCCGCACGCCCTTCGCGTCTGGCTCCGAAATTCCCGACAAAGAGATGACCAGCGTCTTTCCTGGCTCGAGGTCCGTCTCAATTTCCTGGCCCTGCGGCAGGCCGTAGAAAAATACCGGAGTCGTTAGGTTGGTCAATTGGCCGAAGCTGTCGCGGTGTTTGACGAAGTCCAGGAACACTTTCGGATAAAGGCGATAGCTCAAGACGTCGTCGTCCGAGACCTCGCGGCCGAGCTTCTTGCCTAGCTCTTCTCGAACGCTAGCGAAGCTGTCGGTTTCCGTTAGCTGGAGTGGTCCTGGCTTCGGCGCGTCGTCGCCCAAGACGAGGGCCCGGACGTCTTCGGGAAAACCGCCGAAGGGTTCGCCCATGTGGCCCTTGAAGAAGCTCACGACCGAGTCCGGGTAGTCGAGCTTCGGCCGCTTGGCTTTGTACTCGGGGCCGGTCAAGCCGTGCTTTTGGAGCAGCAGCGCCATGTCGCCGACGACCTTCGACGATGGCGTGACTTTGATGATGTTGCCGAAGAGCTCGTTCACTTCCTTGTACCGAACCGTCAGCTCGTGGAATTCCTTGGCGCTGACGCCGACCTTCCGGGCTTGCTCGAAAAGGTTGGAGTACTGGCCTCCGGGAATCTCGTGTTCGTAAACGTCCGTCGACGTGGCGCGAATGCCGGGATCGAAGTCCTGGTACATGCTCCGCACGCCTTCCCAGTAGCGCGCCAGCTCGTCGAGAACCGGCAATGGCACTTCCGGGCATTTAGTGTCGCCACCCATCGCCGCGACGATGGCGTTGATGCTCGGCTGGGAGGTCAGCCCGGCCATCGAACTGATGGCGCCGTCGACGATGTGGCAGCCGGCTTTCGCGGCTTCGAGCAACGTCGCGACGCCGGTCCCCGACGTGTCGTGCATGTGCAGGTGAATCGGCAGGTCCACGGTCTCCCGAAGCGCCTGAACCAAAACCGCGGCGGCCTTCGGGCGCAACAGACCCGCCATGTCTTTGATGCACAAGATGTCGGCGCCCATCGTCTTCAGCTGCTTGGCGACGTTCAAGTAGTAGGCCAACGTATATTTCGTCTCGTGCGGCGACACGACGTTGCCGGTGTAACAAACGCAAACCTCGGCGATGGCGCCGCGTTTTTTCACTTCGTCGATGGCGATGGCCATCTTGTCTGGTTGATTCAAGCAGTCGAAGATTCGGAAGAGGTCGAGGCCGGCCTCGACCGTCTGCTTGATGAAGTCCCGCACCACCCATTCCGGGTAGTTGGTGTAGCCGACGGCGTTGTCTCCGCGGAGCAGCATCTGCAACAAGGCGTTGGGAATCGCGGCGCGCACTTCCCTGAGGCGATGCCAGGGATCTTCCTTCAAGAAGCGGAGGCAGGTGTCGAAGGTTGCCCCGCCCCAAACTTCGAGCGAGAAGAAGCGATGCGCGTGGCTCCTGTAGAACGGCGCGATCTTCAAGATGTCGCGCGTCCTGAGGCGCGTCGCGAAAAGCGACTGATGCGCGTCGCGCATCGTCGTGTCGGTGAGCTGCAGGGACGTCTGCCGCGACAGCCAATCCTTCAGGGCCGGCATGCCGCCACGGGTAAAGACGTCCTTCGCTGTCGGCTGCTCCGTATCGTACTCGAAGCGTTTGAGCGCGGGGGAATATTGGAGAGTCGGAGCATCCGCCTCGCCCTTGGCAACCGACGACGGCAGTTCGTGCGGATTGTTCACCGTCACGTCCGCGAGATAACGGAGCATCTTCGTCGCACGGTCGCGGGTCTTTTGGTAGACGAAGACTTCCGGGTACTTGTCGAAGAACGTCGTAGTCGCCCGTGACGCAAGAAATTCCGGATGGCTGACGACGTTGCGGAGCAGAGGGATGTTGTGGCGGACGCCGCGGATGCGGAACTCCACGAGGCTTCGCCGCATCTTTTCGGCGGCGCTCTCTAAGTCGTTGGCGAAGGCCGTGACCTTGACCAAGAGCGAGTCGTAGTAAGGCGTGACGACGCCGCCCGACGTCGCCTGGCCTTCGTCGAGGCGAATGCCGAAGCCACACGCCGGCCGGTAGGCGATGATTTCGCCGGTATCCGGCGCGAAGTTGTTGGTCGGGTCCTCGGTCGTGATCCGGCATTGAATGGCGGCGCCTCGGCGCGGAACGGCGTCCTGCTCGCCGATGCCGATCCGTGGATGGCCCAGTTCGTGGCCGGCGGCGACCAGAATGGAAGTCTGCACGAGGTCGATGCCGGTGATCACTTCGGTGACTGTGTGCTCGACCTGGATCCTCGGGTTGACCTCGAGGAAGAAGACTTCGCCTTTTTGGTCGACCAGAAATTCGACCGTACCGAGTCCGGCGTAGTTGACCGCCTTGGCGATTTTCAAAGCGTAGCCAAAAAGCTTTTGTCTCGTTTCGTCGGTGATGCCGAAGGCCGGAGCAACCTCGACGATCTTTTGGTTGCGTCGCTGAATCGAGCAATCGCGCTCGTAGAGATGGACGATTCGCCCGCGTTCGTCGCCGACCACTTGCACTTCGATGTGCTTCGGGTCGACGATCATCTTCTCGA
>JAYWBY010000269.1:0-1863 GCA_043781115.1 Pseudomonadota bacterium | reverse complement strand
TTCAAATTCCCCCTTGGACTCGACGCAGAGGCTCTACGCCTGAGCGCGAATCGTGTTGTATCTTCCTTTGAGCGTCGGCGGTGATGTGCCGCCGACCTCAGGATTTCGTCTTAAGATGCTCCAAGATGGTTTCGGCGCTCTGATAGCCGCTGAGCCTATAGACCGCTCTGGTCTTTAGGTCGGCGATAAGCAGCACCGGAACTGCCTGAATCGCGTAACGCTTCAGTTCCTCGGACGTGGCTTTCTCCGCTGCTGCCTCAAGACCCCCGAACTCAGGCATCGGTCCCGCGTCGACCTGCTTTGCCGCGACGGCGAATCCAGCTTTTCGAAGCTTTTCAACCTCAGGCGCCATCCTTCGACAGTGCGGACACGTCGACTCGAAGTAGAATCTGAGCATGAACCGTTCCGGATCAACGGTCGCCACGACGGCCGCAGTCTTGGGCTTCGGCGACGGACTCGACACAGTGTCTGCACGCTGAGCGGGCAATTGTCCCGTGACGAACTCCTGCATCCTTGTTTCGAGACGACTGGCAACGTCGTTCTTTTTCTGGATATAGGCGAACCAATGGCGAAGGTTTTCATCACTCGGATCCCGTGCCACTGTCATGAAAGGTGCTGGCGGCAAATAATCCCCTTCGCGAAAAAAGTCGTCCGTCTTCGGATCTAGATAGCTATGCCAATCAAAGCTGGTCGCCGACTCATTTGCTTTCGGTGCGGAGGAATGAATCGGCGTGACGCTTGCAACAGCCTTAGCCGGCGCGACGTGTCCCCAATAGTCGATGTCGTCGGCAAAGTAGACCATTTGACCGAGCGCTTTATGCGAGCCCGCCGTCAGGGTCATCATCACCAATGCCCATATCAGATAGAATTTAGGCAAAATTTGATCCCTCCCTTATATCCACCTCGCCCATCCACGCCCTGTCGACAAATGCTTGGGCCATTACCCTGGCGCAGGTTAGAGCACCCGGCTCCCTCGCCCTGAAGCCGGCGCGAATCTCACGCTCCGTCAGGTACTCGACGAGCGGAATTCGGCCAACGACGCCAGCGCGGCATCCGGTACATCCCTGGCCTTGAATCCGAAACGTCGGGTCAGCCTTCGGAATCAGGACGCCATTGCTTTGTAGACCCCCGAGGAAACGCTCCTTCCCGATGTCCGATGGTGGATTCGCACATGCAGGGCAAATGCGCTTGGCCAGACGCTGCGCGCCGGAAAATCGTAGGGTCGTTTCCATCAAAAACGGCTCAACGCCGAGCCCCGCAAGGCGCGTTACGACTTGTGCAGCACCGTTGGCGTGAATGGTCGACAGAACTAGATGACCCGTCGCGGCAGCTTGGAATGCCAACTCAGCGGTCTCCCGGTCCCGAATCTCTCCGATCAAAATAACGTCGGGATCCTGGCGAAGGACTGCCCGGAGCGCCGACGCGAAGCTCAGTCGCCCATCGATCCGAACTTGATTTATGCCGTCGATCGAATACTCGACGGGATCTTCGAGGGTGATGATGTTGGTGGCCTGACGGTCGAGTGAGCAAAGCATTGTATACAGGGTCGTCGTCTTGCCACTTCCCGTCGGGCCCGAGATTAGAACGACGCCGTCCCTGCTCTTAAGTGCGCACTGGATAGCTCGCTTGGCTTCGGCAGCGAGGCCGAGATCGTCCAGGACGAACCGCCGCGTCAAGTCGAGAAGGCGAAGAACGATCTTCTCACCATAGAGTGTCGGCAGAAGGCTCGCCCTGAGGTCTAGCGAAAGATCCGGAAGCGAGACCCTCCCGTCCTGAGGCCGGCCGCTCACCCCGATGTCAAGACCCGCAAGCTTCTTCACCTGATTCAGGAACCCTTGACGATGATCGCCAGAAACCTCCTTC
>JAYWBY010000268.1:0-14350 GCA_043781115.1 Pseudomonadota bacterium | reverse complement strand
CGCAACTGGTTCGGCTGGCCCCACTGGCGCCGGCGGTCCCACGGGTTCTTCTGGCTCGAATGGTTCTAACGGTGCGACTGGGTCAGCCGGTCCCACCGGTTCGACCGGTCCTACGGGCGCCTCTGGCCCGACGGGCGCGGGCGGTCCCACGGGCGCTTCCGGCACGAACGGTAGCAACGGCTCTGCCGGCGCACAAGGTCCGACCGGCGCAGCGGGCTCGAATGGTTCCGCTGGTCCTACCGGCGCGACAGGAGCGACCGGCGCCGCCGCCTCCACCGATGCCGCGCTTCTCGTGGGCAACCTCGGAACGGCGGATCAAGTTCTGCGCGTCAATTCGACTGGTACCGCGCCGGCTTGGTCGAACAGTCAGGCATTCCAACCCCACCGTTACCTCGAGCTCTATGACGAATTCTTGAACAACGGCACCGCGACGCTCACCATCGGCCAATTGCAGTGGACGCTCACCGCGATTACGTCCGGTACCGTGACCATCCCGGCCTCGTCGTCGTCCGTCAACCATCCGGGCATCGCTCAGCTCAACACGACGTCAACTGCCGGATCCGCGGCCATCGTCAGCTTGGGCACGGACAAAATACTGCTCGGCGGCGGCAAGGTCGAAGTTGACGCGGACGTCCAAATCCCTACGCTAAGCGCCGGCGAGCGCGCCATCGTTGGCCTCGGTGACCAAACCACGGCGGCGATTGCAACCGACGGCGTTTGGTTCGACTACACCAATGGCACTGCCGCTTGGACCTGTAACACACGCAGCAACGCAGGTACCGTCTCGACCGTGAACTCAGGCGTCACAGTCGTGGCGGCGACCTGGTACAAACTTAGCGTCATTATCGATGCGGCCGCCGCGAACGCCAACTTCTACATCAACGACGTCTCGGTCTGTACAATCTCGACGGCTATCCCGTCGGGCGCTGGTCGCTACACGTCGCCGCTGTTGATGATTTGGAACACGGGCGCGGTCGCGCAAGCCCTGAAAGTCGACTACTACTACTTGAACTACGCCTTCGGTACGGCGCGCTGAGACCTCATTCCGACTTCAAGACGTAAGCCTGCGGCGCCGCCGTCGACAGGCGCGTCTCGGCGCCGGTGGCTAGGTTGTGCGAGTACAAGCCGTTACCCCATAAGCCGGCGGAGAAGCCGTTGCTCGCCGAATAAGACTGGGGAGCGACGGAACTCAGCTGCGCTTGGCGGCGCACCAAAGCTCCGCGAGGTCGTCCGGCCAAGGCGCCTCCGCGAAGAACTCACGGTTCGTACCCGGATGCTGCACGCTGATCGACATTGCATGCAACGCGTGGCGGGAGTGCCCCGCCAGGACCCGGACGTTTTCGGAATCGCCCTGTTCGTAGTAGGCGTCGTATACGCGCGCGTCGGAATGATAGATCTTGTCGCCGACGAGAGGATGCCCCATCCACGCCGCGTGTACGCGGATTTGGTTGGGCCGGCCCGTTCGCGGGCGGATGTCGAGAAGGGCGGCGGTCGCCCCGCTTTCTAGCAAAGTAAATTCCGTTTGCGACGGCGAGCCGCCGTCGCCGACGAGCAGCCGTGGAATGCGGTCGTTCTCTTCCCAAATCAGCGGCTGATCGACTAGAAGTTCTTGCCAAACAGGCGACCCGTGGACGACGGCGCGGTAGCGCTTGTCGACGGCCCGGGTTTCGAAGCCTTGGCTTAAGTTACGGCGAAGGTCGGGAGTCGCGGCACAGAGCACGACGCCGCTCGTTTCGCGGTCGAGGCGGTGGACCGGCGCCCACTCCTTGCCGAAGTGCTCCGCCAATAATGCGCCAAAAGTCTTTCTTCGGAAGAGCCCGGCTTCGTGCATCGGCAAGTTGCCGGGTTTGAACACGGCCAGCACTCCGGCTTCCTCGCGAAGCAGGGTAATGCCTTCGTCGACTTCTGGTTCGGCCGACAAGGGATGGAAAACCGCGAGGCGGTCTCCGCCCTTGAGCTTGTGTGAGCCGCGCACCGGTTTGCCGTTGAGCAAGAGGTGTCCCCGCTGGCAGGTCTCTTTCCATTCCCGGCGGCTGTGAAAGGGAAAGTTTTTCGCTAGAAAATCATCCAGCCGCCGGCCCTCCGCCTCGGGCCGGAGCGGCGGGCCGATGCCCCTATATTCGGATCCTAGTTCTCCATCGCGCATCAGAGGAATATCGCACAATTTCTTCCGCTCCGCAGCCCCGCGCTGCGGAGATTTGCGAGAGTCGCAATGGCGCAACAATTCCAGCCATGTTCGCGAGACGGCCAGTTTGGCGAACGCTATTCGGCGGCGAGGTCAACGGCTCCTGCAAGAATTCGCCGCGATCGACGAAAATCAACTTGAGACCAATGTTGGTCCGCCACCACTCAAGGAGTCCCAAGATATGAGAGCCATCGTTCCCAGGTCCCTGCCCAGTGTCTTCTCCCTACTAACGGCCCTCGTGGCATTTCCGGCGCAAGCTGGGGTCACCCTGCCGAACGGCGCCGCCGACGCTTGCACTGGTCCCGTCGACACCGAGACAGGTGAACCGTCTTGCCACGCTGTTCTCGACACGGCGAGCGGCAAGGTCAACATCCAGTACGAAATGCGACACGGTAAAGCGGTGCTCGAGGGCGACATCACGCTCCCCGCGTCGGTGCACGCTAATGGCGGACTTTCCACTGACGCGGTCGGTGTCGGCAATGCGACCCGGCGGTTTCAACTCGGCAGCCTTTGGCCGCGCGGCATCGTCTATTATCGCTATGATTCGACGGTCGGAGCAGCGCTCAAAGCAACGATCCAACAAGCCATCGCGCACTATCACCAGCGCACGTCCCTGATCTTCGTCGAAGACACTGCAAATGCGCGCGATTCCTATATTCGGTACGTGTCGCCCGCCGGTTCCACCACGTGCAATTCCGATCTCGGCTACCAAGGCCCGGGCAAGTTTGTGACGACGGAGCTTGGCAACGGCTGCAATTCTCTCGACATCGTGGTCCATGAAACGGGCCATGCCATCGGGCTCCGCCATGAGCATACCCGCGTCGATCGCGACAGCTTCATCAACATCAACTGGGCCAACTTGAAACCGGGCAAAGCGGCGAACTTCACCCGGTGGGACGTGCGTGAAGGCCTTCTCAACGACTACGACTACGATTCCGTCATGCACTACAACTCCATGGTGACCGACACGGCGTTCGTCTACGACACGTCGAAACCGGTCTTCACCAGAAAGGACGGCTCGATCATCACTTCGCAAACCGGCAAGGGTCTTTCGGACGGAGACGTGCGTGGCATTCAAGAGATGTACGGAAGTGAACTCGAGCCCGTCACGTCGACCGCAACCTGGGGCGGCGGCCGCCTCGACACGTTTCTCCGTGGCACGGACGGCGGCCTCTTCCACCGGGCCTGGACGGGCTCGGCCTGGTATCCCGGCACCGGCTACGAGCCGCTCGGCGGCCAAATCCTCGGTGCGCCCGAAGTCACATCGTGGGGCCAAGACCGCCTCGACGTCTTCGCTCGCGGTACGGACCGCGCGATCTACCACAAGGCCTGGGACGGTTCGGGTTGGTATCCGTCGGCGACTGGTTGGGAATCGCTCGGCGGCAGCGCTGCTGGTCATCCTTCGGTAACGTCCTGGGGAGCAAATCGTCTCGACGCCTTCGTCAAAGGCGACGACGGGCAAGTGTTCCACAAAGCGTGGACCGGCACGGCGTGGTGGCCGACTTCAGGTTGGGAAGCGCTCGGCGGCTATTCGCTTGGACCAGTCAAAGCCGTGTCATGGGGCCCCAATCGCCTCGACATCTTCACTGTAGGCCTCGATCGCGCGCTCTATCACAAAGCTTGGGACGGTAACGCTTGGTATCCGTCCGTCACTGGTTGGGAACGGCTCGGCGGCATTCTCTACGGTCAACCGGCGGTCGTGTCTTGGGGCGAAAACCGCCTGGACATCTTCGCGAAAGGCCAAGACGGGGCTCTTTATCACAAAGCTTGGGCCGCCAACGCCTGGTTTCCGTCGGTTCTTGGTTGGGAGAATCTGGGCGGCAGCATCATCGGCAATCCTGATGCCGTGAGCTGGGGAGCGGACCGCATCGACATCGTCGCGCAAGGCACCGACGGCCAGGTATTTCACAAAGCCTGGACGGGCAGCGCGTGGTACCCGTCCCAAACTGGTTGGGCGCCCCTCGGCGGCGCGATCATCGGTTCGCCCTCGATCGTTTCGTGGGGTCCGAACCGCTTGGATCTTTTCGTCCGCGGCATGGACGACAGCCTCTTTCACAAAGCTTGGAACGGCTCGAGCTGGTACCCGTCGGCCAGCGGCTGGGAAGGGCTCGGCGGCAAAATCGCCTGGTAACGAAGTGGTGGTGTTCGAGAGGCTCCGCCCCGTCGCCCTTTGGGCGGCGGGGCCTTTCTTTCAACCGGCCTTTTCGGGGGCCAAGCGGAAGAGCGGCACTTTGATCATGAAGCCGAATTCCGCTTTATGATGTTCGTCGCCGACGATCCAGCGACCGTAAGGAAAAATCGGGAGGATGGGAAACGCCCATGTCACCTGGCCCGCGGCGCCGCCATCGTCGGCTCGCCGATAACCCGTCCCGAGCGAAAACAGCCAGAACGCCAGCTCCGCTTCCGCATAGCGAAATCCCTGCTTGTCGACGGCGACGTCGAAACCCAAGCCGTTGTGAAAGAGCGTGATTTCATAGCCCGACCGGTCACCGCCGTAGGACCGGTAGATGCCGGGAAACAGCGCCCATTCGACGCGGTCGCGTTTGTCCGTCAGCGAGCTCGACGAAGTTTTGGGCGCCGGGGAGGTCGTAACGGTAGGTTTCGTCGGATTAGGCTCCGCGAAAAGTGTCCCGGAGAGCAGCGCCGATAGCGCGGCGAAGACCAAAATCCGTTTTTTCATTTTACCGCGCTCCTCTTTTCGAGTAAGTAAGTTTGCTAATGTTATCAGCTAATTGGGCCGAGGCCCAACAGAAAGACGTGCCGCCTTGAGTATCCTCTCCGTCGATGGCCCAAGCGCGCGACGCTTCATCCTCGGCAAACAGGGACTCTGGCCCGCCCGCAGATGGCGAGGAGTCGAAGGCGTGCGGTCGGCGCTCGACACCATCGAGAACCTGCAGCTCGACCCTTTGAACGTCGCTGGTCGCGCCCACGACTTGATTTTGCAAGCGCGCGTCCTCGACTATCGCCCCGAAATGCTCGACCAGGTCGTCTACGCCGAGCGTCGCGGTTTCGATTGGGGCAATTGGTTGGCGGTCCGTCCGATGGTCGAGCTGCCCTTCTACCGAGTCAACATGGGCCTACGCGCCAAACGCGAGAGCAACGTCGAGACGGCGCGGGAGCATCGGGGCGCCATCAAGCACGTTCTGAAAGAGCTGGAAAAGCGTGGGCCGCTGAAAAATCGCGATTTCGACGGCGCCGCCGTCAAAGACCATTACCGCGGCCGCAAGGACACGGCCATCGCGCTTTACTATTTGTGGATCAAGGGCGAGGTCATGACCTCATCGCGGGCGCGCTTCGAGCGCGTCTACGATCTCGCCGAACGCGTCGCGCCCACCAAATTGCTGGAGCCGGTGTCGGCGCGGGAACACGCCCGCTTTCACGCCTTGAAACTTGTGAGCTTCTTCGGCCTCGGTCGCATCGAACTGTTGAATCATTGGTTGTGCAGAAATACGACTCCCTCGGAGATCGCCAAACTCAAACGTGATTTATTGAAGGCCGGCGAACTCGTTCCCGTCGAGGTCAAAGCGCGCGGCTGGCGGAGCGAAACCTTCGTCCGCGCCGCCGATCTCGAACTCTTGATGGACGTCGCCGCGGGCAAGGTCCCGAAACTCTGGAAGCCGCTAGAAGCGACTGGACGCGTCAGCTTCCTCTCGCCGCTCGATCACGTCAGCGCCCGCGGGCGGGCGAGGAACCTGTTCGACTTCGACTACGTTTGGGAAGTGTACAAGAAGGTGGAGCACCGCCTCTGGGGCTATTACGTCTTGCCGATCCTTTGGGACGACCGCTTGATTGGACGGCTCGACGTGCGGAAAACCCGCGATAATCTGGAGGTTTTGGGCTTCTGGCTCGAGGACGAGGCGTCCGCGAAAGACCCGACCTTCGTGGCGGCTTTTCGCGTCGCAGTTACGGATTTTCTGGCCTACCTAGCCGTCCCCAATTTGACGACGAAAGGCCCAGGCGCTAGGCTCCTGCGCAAGCTTCTCGGCCCCTAATCCATGTAGGGGAACTGGTAGCGAAGCGTGGCGATGCCGACGGTCGCCAAAGACTCGGCGAGCGCGGTCATGAAAGCGTGCCGCATTCCGGCGCCAGCGCCATGGGCCAAAGCCAAGATCGCCGTGGCGCCTTTAGGAATCAGCAGCAAGGCCGACACGGGGGCCTCGCGTCCGGCCACGGACAGCGTCATTTCGTGCTCGGATCCTTTACCTTTCGCCATTGTTTCCCCTCGGACGGACATTATTCCTTGAT
Organism: Pseudomonadota bacterium; assembly: GCA_043781115.1. Classification (GTDB taxonomy): domain Bacteria; phylum Bdellovibrionota_B; class Oligoflexia; order Oligoflexales; family CAIYRB01; genus CAIYRB01. The sequence goes on along the minus strand of JAYWBY010000268.1, from coordinate 7,920 downwards.
ATTCAGCATGTTGCAACCTGGTTTCGCCGGCTTAGGCCGGAGCGACTTTCTGCCGACAAATAGGGAATGCTACGGAACTTCGGAAACAACCAGTTTTCTAGCGTCCAACTTTCGACCATTGTTCGAGCGTTGGCGCTAGGTAGCGTCTTCCTCTTGTATAAAGTGTTGCCGAGCCAAGGCTTCAAGACGGCCTTTTTCATTTGCGCCCTTGCGCACTATGGGTTGCACGCATTTTCCGGCCGCTCGAACTTCTCAAAGCTTTCGGTGAAGCGCAACGTCTGGGCGGTTTTCGTTCCGGTCATCGCGTTGACCGTGGCGATGTTCAGCTTTGAACACGACGCAATTTTGGCGCTGTTACTCGCGCTGCATACGGCCTTCAATGACGTTTACGTCACCGAACAACCGGTTGAAAAGCGGGCTTTTCGCGAGGTGGCGTTTATCGGATGCCGACTGCTCGTCAACTTCATCGCGTTCTGGACCTGCCTATCCCAGCGCTCCACTTTGCACTTCGGATGGGACTGGACGCTGCCGAGTTCATCGGCAATCCCACTGACGGCCGTGCTTCTGGTTTTCTACTTCGTCCTCGGAGGAAAACGCCGCGCTTCGGTAGCGCTTTTCGATGCGCTACTCTTCAGCGTTCTGTTCTATACGGCTTCGGAGAAAATGACCATGGCGCCGCTAGGTTTATACCACGTGCTTTTTTGGCTCTTCCAGCCGATCGTCTTCGCCGCGCCGGCGTGGCGCCGCCAAACCCTCCAACAAGTCGTTACGATCAGCAGCCTCACCGTCATCCAATTTTTCATCGTGAAATTGGACTATTTGAGCGTCCCGGCCGGCTACTTTCACATCACGCTGACGTTCTTCATCTCGCGGTGGAACCCGTTTTGGTTGCGTCGGCTACTGCAGCCAAGGCAGCCGGCGCCCGAGCCGACTCAGCAGCCGGTGGGCGACGTTCGGACCGCCGCGTAGAAGTTAGACGCGGAAGTCGACAATGAAGACGTCCTTCGTTCCCTCGCCGTCCGGGACGCGCATCGTTTCAATTCGTGCCGTGAAGCCGGCCGCTTCGAGCCTCGTCGTGAATTCCTGCAGGTAGGCCCGCCCAGGATCGCTGATCACGACGCGACCGCCGGGGGCAAGGTGCCTTTGGACGAAGCGGACGAGGTCTGCCGCGTGCGAGCGGTCGTAGAGAACATCGCTGCCGATGACGAGGTCGAACTCGCCAAGCGCCGTCGCGGGATTGCGCCAATCGGCCTTTAGGTAGGGAACGTTTGCGAGGCGGTTGGCCGCGACGTTGCGGGCGAGAAAGAGCGGCACCTGCTCGTGAAAGTCGCTGACCGTGACGCGCCCGCCGAGCATCGATGCAACGAGGCCAGGCAACGCGAGGCCGCAGCCTACCTCAAGGATCCTCGACGAATCGTCGATCTTGCCTTCCGCTTCAAGGTAGCGCGACAAACCACGCGCTGCCGGCCAAAGTTTGGCGAAGAAGGGGCAGAGCTCGACGAGCTGCTCACCCTCGCCGCGAGAGGCGAGGTCTTCATAGAGGTCGTCGACCGCTTCGTCGAAGTCCCGGATTCCGGTCATCGACAACGTCAGCGCTCCGACCTTCTCTTGCTGCTCGACTAGGTGAAAAGTATGCGCCATGAAATCTAGAGATCCAAGCGAGCCAGGCGCAGCCAGCCCAGCAAAATGGCAATGACTCCATACCCTAGGCTAAGTAGTGACGACGGCGCAGTCAGCGAAAGCACCGCGCCGCCACCCGTTGGCCAAGTCACGAGCGAGCTGAAGCAAGCGAACGGCAGATAGCTGCTCAGTCCGTCCGAAACGTAGTGGTCCAGCGCCACGCCAAGGAGCGGTTCGATGGCGATCGGCCAACAGAGCAGGAGCACCGTCGCCGGGATTGGGCGGCGCGTGACTATCGCCCAGAGGAGCGCGAAAGCCAGAAAAAGCATGCCGTAGAGAAAGAAGCCGAGTTCGGTAACTAAAGGTGAAGTCGTCGCTTCGGTGCCGTTGGAAGAGCAGATGAGGAGCGTGGCGGCGACCGCCGCTGTCGTGGCGACGACCGTGACGACGACGTTCTGCAGCAACCACCCGGCAATAATCTGGCGTCGCTCGAGGCCCGCCAGGATCTGGGCGCGGACGAGCTTCATCTCCAATTCAGCGCAAACCATCTGGATCACGAAAAACGCCGGAATGAAAAAGAGCCAGCGTGTTAATGCGCAAACGGACTGCCAAGCATCGGGTCGAGCGAACATCGCCCCGAGGGGCAATGAGCCGCCGTTGGTCGAGAAGCTGGACAAGTGTGTCGCGACAAAGACCAGAAGCAGCATCGCGCCGACGTGCAGGACCGTGAACTTGGTGAAACTCCGGTACGGGAGAAGCTTTCTCGCGAGCAGCCTGATCATGTCGGGCTCCCGCCGATGATGTTCAAGTATTGGCTCTCCAGGCTCGGCTGGCGCTCGACGAGGTGACTCAGGACCATACCGCGGGCGGCGAGGCGGGCGTTGACGTCCTCGGGCTTGACGTTGGCGGCGTGAATCTCGACGCGTTCGTCGCGGCGCTCGACGCGGGCGCTCGGAAAGAGCTCCCGCACGGCTTGCTCGACCTTGGCCAAATCGCTAGCGGCCACTTCGATCCAACCGCTGGTGGCGAGGATCGATCGGGTGGGTCCGATCTTCAACACGACGCCGTCCTTCAAGATGGCGACGTCAGTGCAGACTTTTTCCACCTCGTCGAGCAAGTGGCTCGCGAGGATGACGGTGCCACCTTGGGCGGCGAAGTCGTTGATGATGGTCCGAATGTCGACTATCCCTTGCGCGTCGACGCCGTTGGTCGGCTCGTCGAGCACCAAAACCTCTGGCTTGCCCATCAGAGCCGCGGCCAGCCCCAAGCGTTGCTTCATCCCGAGGGAGTAGGTCTGAAAGGATTGGTCCCTCGCCGAGCTCAGACCGACGACGTCGAGCTGGCGGTCGGCAACCTCGTTGCTGATACCCTTGACCGCCGCGAAGACGCGCAAGTTGGCGGACCCAGACAGCCAAGGATAAAAGCAGGGCTGCTCCAGCAGCGCACCGATGCGCCGCCTTTGGCGGCCGGTGGGCCTTTGGCCGAACCAGGAGTAGCTGCCTCCGTCGGCTCGGATGGCACCGAGCAGAATGCCGAGGGTCGTGGTCTTGCCGCTGCCGTTGGGTCCGAGCAGGCCAAAGACTTGGCCTTTTTCGACGCTAAGCGACATGCCGCGCACGGCGGCTTTCGGTCCGTAGGATTTGGAGAGATTTTGAATGCTTAGAATCAGCGCCGAACTCTTTCCCTGGAGAAGAAGCTAAGTATGTCACGACTTTTCAATTCAAGATATTCTTCTCCCCGATGGCAACCAAAAATTTAAGGACCTGGTGATGACCACTGTCGTTCATCCTTACGCATCGCTGGCGGAAATGAAATCTTACCTCGGGCCTTTGGCGCCGCTCGTCGGAGTCTGGGAGGGCGATAAGGGCGACGACGTCGCGCCGTCGGACGACCGCGGCACGGAAAACAACAAGTTCCGTGAACGCATGACTTTCGACCCCATGGGACCCATTCAAAATCACGAACAAGACTTGCACGTCTTGCGCTACGCAACGAGAGCCTGGCGCATTGGCGAGGATAACGCCTTCCACGAAGAAGTCGGCTATTGGAGCTGGGAGCCAAAGACCAAGGAAGTGATGCGCTGCTTTCTGATTCCTCGCGGCATCTCTTTGATCGCCGGCGGAATCGCAAAAATTGACGCCCGCGAATTCACCCTCCGCGCCGAAGCGGGCTCGAGAACTTTCGGTATCTGCACCAACCCGTTCCTCGACCGGGAATTCAAGATGGTGTCTTACGAAGTGACGGTCAAGGTCTTGGACGACAAGACGATTTCGTATGACCAAGACACGGTGATTCAAATGCCCGGGCGGAAAGACTTATTCCATCACCGTGACAAGAATACTTTGAAGAAGACCAGTTAGGACTTTCACCGTAAGCGCGGCGCTCAAGAAGCCGGCGGCCGTGAACTCGATCCTGGAGCCGACGCGCCAAGCTCCAGGGTCCAGGTCCTAAAGATCTGGAGCTCAGGTCGCGACAAATCTTTGCAGGCTTGGTGCCCGATCCGGCGATCGCCGTCATCGCTGATCAGCAGCACATGCTCGGAGTCGCCCGGCCACAATATGATCTCTTCCGGCTTCAGGTCGCCGTTTTGAAGGGGCGACAAGAGTCGGGGGGGAGCGCCGCTGGCTCCCGACCATGCGTAAAGCGCGAATCTTTGGGTCGAGTCGTAGGCGCCGGCCACGATCAAGTATTGGCCTCGGGCTTCGGAATATTGAATCGTCCGAATGCCGAGGCCGCCGAGGTCGAGCTCCTGAGCGTCGCCGAACTCCGCGGGTGCGCCGTGCGACACCTGCTCGGGATTTAGCAACGGCACGAGTAAGGCGCGGCCGCGCGGCACCGGGTTGCGGAAACCGATGAGCAGGCCCGAGCCGTCGGCCAAGGGGGCGAGGCCTTCGATGTTTAGGCCTCCCAAGGCTTCGGGCGAAAGGCGGGAAGCCGCCCCGAGGTCATAACGGCGGAGCGTCGGCGCCTGCGCCAGGTCGAGCAGCAAATTCTTGTAAGGATCGCCGATGGTTTCAAGGCGAACCTGGCCGCCTTCGACCCGCTGTTCCGTGGCCCAGAAGCGGTGGCGGTTTTCGCGTTCCTCGCCGTCTTTATTCCGACCGTGAGAAGTGATCCAATAGGTGCGCCCGTTCAGCGTCGTCGCCGCCTCGATGTCCACTTCTGGGTGGGTCGGGTCGACCTCGAGAAAAGCGTCCATGGCGAAGGTCTGGGCCGGCGTTGTGGCGCCGTCACGGTGATAAACCCGAAGGGCGTTGTCTTCGTCACTGGCGATGACGAACAGGCCGTCGTCCAAAGCGACGCCCGCCGAAGCATCGCAAAGGCCGCTGTAGGTCGTCACCAGCGGCGACGCGGCGGCGGCGGAAGCGAAAAACCAAAGGAGCGAGGCAGCAAGCATCAGGGTTTCCAGGTGAGGGGTTGCTCTGTCTCTTTTAAGTAGTAGAAATTGGTAAAGGTTTAAGAAGGAAACCATGAAATTCCAGGAAATGCGAGGCGGACCGCCAAAACCCCTGAGCCTCAGGGCGTCCGGTGTTACTTGGTGAAACTTAACCATACTATCGGAAGGGCTAACTAATGAAAAAGCTCCCCCTGCTCATGGCCGTTTTGCTGACGGTTTCGTGACAAGGTTGACCTCGTGCCAACTACACCCAACAAGGCGTCGACGGCGTGGTTGCCAAGACCTATTGCACCTGCATGGGCGACGGCATTTCGAAGAAATATACTTACGCCCAGTTCACGGCGGACCGTACGACCGTCGGTAACGATGCGGCAGTCGTCGCGCAGTGTCAGCCCGCGAACTAAGCCTTCTTGCCGAAGACGAGTAGCCCCAGCCCACAGGCCGCGAGCCCGCCGCCACCCGCCATCAAGATGAGCGAGTGGTCGGTGGGGGCTCCGGTAATCACCTCTTTGACCTGGGAAGTGACCGAGTCGCGCTCGTTCAGTCCGTAGAAGAGTAAGACCGCGCCGATGACGACTGCTCCGAGCCCGAGGATCTTCAGCATTTGATGCCTTTCACGTCTGCACGCCAGATTTTGAATAGACCGATGACTTTATTCTTCTTCCGCCCTTTGGGGACGGCCTCGATCTCGACCGTCGGATTCCCCCACTTGTCCTCGCCGAAGCCGACGATCTGGCCGCGCGCGCTTTTGTACTTCCCGATGAGCACGAGGTCTCCGACGTTGAAGTAGGTGGTGACGGCGAGCGTTTCGGCCTTTTGGAGCGCTTTACGCGGGGATTTTTTCTTGCTCTCGAGCAACTGGGACCTGCCGTTTTCTAGTGAGGAACTCCGACAAGATCAGCGCTAGAAGCGCGTACGCCATGAAGATGTAATACCCGGGTTGGAGATTCGTGCCGTTCGTCGTCAAGAGGATTGGCCCCTCGTCGGCCGAACTCAGATCGCCGAGCTTGCTATTGATGATGCCGTTGAACCCGATGTAGGCCATGAAGATCGCGACCACGGTGACGTCGGTCATCGACCATTTGCCGGACTTGTGGACGAAGAACTTGATGATCCGGTTGTCCTTGGCGTTACGGAAGTTGAAGTAATAGAAAACGGACGAGAGGATCTTCATTACCGGGAAGACGATGCTGAAGGTAACCATCAGGATGCCGACGGTCTTCATCTGCAGGTCGTCGTCTTCCATCATGATCAGGAAGACGTCCCAAATGCTTTTGCTTTGAAAGTATAAGACTTGATTGGTGAAGTTGAGCGGGTGGCCCATCAGCACGAACGACATCTTCGAGATTTTCGCCTCCATGTCGATCATGGGGGTGGTAACTCCCGCGACCAAGAGGAGGGAGAGGATTACGAGGAGAATGAGGTACTGGGTCGGGAGCAGCTTGCCCTTGCCGGATCCGGCGATCGCAAACACCAGCACCGACAATACGATCAGGACGAGGGAGTAGCGGGCGATCAGCGAGTTCGTGGTCGAAATCGTGCCTTCCAACTTCGACCTGGCTTCCGCGACCGTCTTTGATTCGGTCGCGGTGACGATGGCTTGGCGGCGAGACTGGTCGATCGTGCCCTTGGTTCCCGTGGAGTACTTCTTTAGCTGGTCGTTCAGCGCGCTCTTTAGCTGTTGGCTCGTCTTCCGGTCCGTCATCTCGTGCATTATGGCGTCGGTATATTCTGGGATGCCCTTCTTTATGTCGTCGACGCTGACGAAGGTGTCGATGAGGGACTGTTTGACCCAGCCGCCGACGCTGCCTTTGTTGCCGTTCTTCATGTTCTTCGCGACTTTGTCGATGATCGTATTCAGCAGTTTTTCGACGTGCTCCCGGATCTCCTTTTGACTGATGGCCGACAAATCCACCTTGTCGATCTCGCTGGCGAGAATCTCGGTGATGCGGAGCTTCCACTCGTCGATGCTGAGCAGCCCGTACTTGACGTCGTTGACTTCGGCTAAATCAATTTTGCTTAGTTTGTTCTTCGACGAAGTAGAGATGATTCGCGCGCAAAGGACGGCCGAGGCGGTCACCAGAAGGAGGGAGAGGATGAGTTTGACCCATTTCATGGTGGCGAGTTTAACACCGAGGACGCAAAATGGCTGGCTAAATCGAGGCGCCTAGCCAATTCAAGGAGTAGCGGTTTCTAGTCGATCGGAAGGTCGACGACGAAGCGCTGAGCGAGTCCGCTAAACTTCGTTCCATCGAACTCTTTCTGGATCAGAATAACTTTTATGGAAGTTAGCTTGCCTGCCGTCATCGCCGCCGCCTTTCGCTCGCCGCACTGCTCGAGGTCAAAGCCCTTGGCGACGTACTGATGAACCTCGGTCAAAAATTTCTCTAAGTCCTCGACGCCCGCGGCGGTCAATCTGTTGCGAAGGGCGGCTTCCGTGCACTTCCAAGTCGCCAGCGGAAACGAATCACAGGCCTTGGGGTTGACGACGGAGTCCACGATCACGCCGGAGGCCTTGCATTCCTTTTGTTTTTTGGCGAGTGAGGTGGCGGCAAAAGCCTCGGCCGCGTTTTTCGGTCGGGCGGCTTCCTTTTTCTTTTCACCCCTGCAGCAAGCTGAGAGGGCTAAGGCGACGAGGAGCGAAAGGCATGCGATCTTTTTCATGCGTGCGTCCTTTGGTCAGGTGAAGTCCTTCAAACCTACAAAGACTCTTCGAAATAATATGTATGGAACTTTATGAATATTAAATATATTAATAATATCAGTGCTATAAATAAAAATTATGATTGATATCCCAATTTCTAGAACTTATGAAAAGGCATTTACGCGGAAAAGACTAACAGATCCGTCTGGCGCGAAATATAAAGTTATATATATATCGGACATTGAAGTTTATATATTTG
>JAYWBY010000267.1:0-5459 GCA_043781115.1 Pseudomonadota bacterium | reverse complement strand
CCCAGTTTTCGCTCTCGGCGCCGACCAAACCGTAAAGACGGCCGGCATCGAGGAACTGATTGCCCTTACGGTAGTCTTCGGCAAGCGCCATGAGCTGGCTGGCCCACAGGGCCTTCGCGGCTTTGTCGTCTTCGAATTCGGCGGGCTTCATGTTTTTCAGCAAGCTGATCGCTTGGCGGCGCTCGTCCGCCATGCCGAGCTCGGCGAAGCGCTTGCCGAGGTCGGTCAACAAGATGACGGCGCTCCCGGACGGGCTAAAGCTGCGATTGAGGTCGGTGGCGTCACCTCCGCTCGTCGTCGAAGCTTTCGTCGACAGGGCTTTGGTCCAGTTGCTGAGCACGATCTTTGGCGCGGTGCGGAGCTTCGCGGCGCTGGAGACCGCCTTCTCGAAAGGATCTTTGTAAGCGATGGCGATCGCTTGTTGTTCTTCCGGCTTCATCCGCTTCCAGGTCGCGTCGGAGGCTTTGTCGGCGTCATGGCTGAGCTTCGTCAGGCGGTTCCGTTGGTCTTGGTTGCCGGTTTTCAGCGCCGCGGCGCGCTCGCCGGCGGTGGAGGCCAACCAGAATTCGGCCTTGAAGCGGTCAGGGCCGTCGTCTTCGGTCTTGCTCGCGGCTTGATAGAGGTCGACGGCTTTGTCGGTCTGGCCGAGCTTGCGGTAACTTTCGGCCAAGGCCCAGGCCGTCTTCGGCGTTTTCTTGATGCTCTTCAGGGACGCCGGCAGCGCTTCGAAGTCGTCGATCGCTTCGATGAGCTTGCCATCGGTGGCTTTCGTTTGGAGATTGGCGTTGAGCTTGGCGTGCAAGGCGTCACGGAGGTTGGTGCGCTGAGGTTCCGAGCCATGGCCGGAGAAGCGCTTAAAATAGGCTTCGGCGAAAGGCCCGGTGGCGCGTTGCCACGGCTCGCTTGGCGCGAGCATGTCGTTCAAGAGCAAGGACGCCGTCAAGAAGGCAGTGCGCGAACTCTCGACTTCCGGATAAGCCGCGGCCAAGTCGGCGCGAATGGGTGGCGCGATGCGCGGCAAGCGAGCGGCGTCGAATTTTTCCGCGATGTTCGCTTTGTCCCAGTAAGAACGCCGGATGGCCAGGAGGGCCTGGAGTTCACCGTTGTGGCGGGGCTTGATCAGGCCGAGTTTGTCGGCGAGTTGCGTCAACTCTTGGGATTTACCTTCGCCCATCAAACGGATCGAGGCGACGTCGAGGATGCGAATCTTGGCGAAGTTGGCGAGCGGGCTCTCCGGGTGCTTTTCCGTAATGGCTTCGTAGTAACCGCGAGCCAGAGTCAAGTTGCCTTGGCCGAAGTGGACTTCCGCGAACTTCCAGAGGTGCAGCGCGTCTTTGTCGAAGAGCGTCGGGTTCAGGTGGAGGACCTGTTGATAAGCGACCAGCGCCTTCGACTCATGGCCGAGATTGAAAAGCTTCCCGGCATAGTCGGCCATGGCTTCGGCGGAGCTCAGTGCCACGGCGGGCGTCGGCAATTGGTTGCGCTCTTGTTTCAATCCTTCTTCGTAAGCCGCGGTTTGGATGCGGTACACGTACGGCGGATAGTCTTTCCAAGATTTGCCGACGCCTTCGGGCGTGTTGCGCATGGCGCCGGCCATCTCGTCCGGGTTGGCGAATAATTCCGGGGTGGGCTGGAGCAGTTTCAGCTTGTTCGCTTTGGCCGGACCACCGTCGGCGGGGATCGTCGTTTCCGCGACGTCACCGATTGGCGCGACGAATTTGACAGGAGCGTCAGCCGTTTGCCCAAGGGCCGGGCCATGTGTCGCTGTGTCGACGAGCGGCATGCCGGTGGTCGGATCGCGCTCTTCCTCGTAATCGGAGTCGTAGAGATCGATCGAGACGCGGAACGGCTCGGTGAACTTGTTGACGATGGCGCGTACGTCCCGGTCGCGCAGCACGAGCTTCACGGAAGTGCCCGCGGGGCCTAAATCCTTGATCAAAACGCGACGGATCAGGCGTTCGTCGTATTGTTCAAGCGCCGTGAGTTCGTTCGGCGAAGTCTTCTGGAACTCGAGCACTAGCGCGTGTTCGGTCTTGATGTAGGACTGAGTGAACGGTCGCTCGCTGTTGAAGCTGACGACCAATTGCGCGTAAACGCCGGCCGCAAGGGCCGAACCGCTTGCGTGGAGGCAAGCAAGAGCGATGAGCAGACTTACGAGTAGTCGGCGCAAGGGGAGTCCATGGCTTCGGGGGGGAGATGATGAGGACAGGGATGGGTAAGATTCGAGAAGCAAGGAGCGTGCCACCTTTGCCCAGTGCCTGAAACCCGCGCCGGGCCGCCTGCCGACCTGTGATGCGCCAAAAACCCGGCGCCTCGACCTTCTCCGCGTCAAGGCCGTGACAGCGCTTCCGCCAAAAATCCGACGCTCGAATTCAGGGGAAACTCCAAACGGGCCGATAAGGAGTCGATGGTTCAGCAGAACGTCCAATCATGCAAACTTGGCGCCGCGACGTGGCTCCTGGCGGCGCTTTGCGGCTCGGCCCTCCTTGGAGCCTGCTCCAGCAGCAGTTTTTCGAGCTCCGGCGCCAGCAAGAAGAGCGAGAAACCGAAGGAGCAGGTGGAACCGGCGACGGCCACGAAGACGGATACGGACACCGACCCGGCGCCAACGACTAAGCCCGACCCCGCGTGCGACGAAGCCGCTGGCGCCACGGCAGTGAAGCTCCTGACGCCCACGGTCGCGAATGGAGATCCGAGCAACCACATCGACTACGAGATCACCGTGGCCGATTGCGACGGCAAGCCCCGGCAGCTGGTCGCCGACTACATCCTGTTTGACGTCGAAGCTTTGGTTACCGCTGGCGATCAGGGCACGGGCTATCACTATGTAGTGAAAGCTGGGACCAAAAGCGCCGAAGGGTCGCTCGAACGCATCGTCGGATCCGACCTCTTCGGCAACAGCGGGGCGCAGTATTTCCACAACCGCACCGACCAGGTTCCGACCATCGCGGCTGGCGCCGCCTCGATCCAGTTCCGCATCGAGTTCGCCGGCGGCACGTTCGGGCCCGCAAACTCCCAGGGCAAACCCGACAATCTTTTGGCGACTTATCTCCGCTTCGGCAAAGCCAAAGTCGCGCGCCAAGACGTGCATTTCCTCGGCCTCCCCTAATAGACCAAAGCCGTCAAATTATGGTAAGAACGTCGCTACACTGCGCGGCGGAACGGCATGAAAAAGTCCCCGAAATCGATCATCCCTTGGCTCACCGGCCGCAAGGCATTGCGCATCGCCGTCATCGGCGACGTCATCCTCGACGAATACCTGGACGGCCAGGTCAACCGCATCTCGCCGGAAGCTCCTGTGCCGGTGCACCTCGTTTCCAAGTCGTCGCACGGGGCCGGCGGCGCGGCCAACGCCGCCCGCAACATTAAGCTGGCCGGAGGCGAACCAATTCTCTTCAGTGTGCTCGGCAGTGACGAGGCCGGCCGGACGTTGAAGGACTTGCTGAAGAAGGACAAGATCGACGTCTCCCACTTGGCCGTGGTCAACGACCGGCCGACTATCCGCAAGACGCGCGTCACCTCGTCCAGCCACCAGCTGGTCCGAATCGATTGGGAACGAGTTCACCCGATCGACCAAGCCGTTCAACAGAAGATCCTGGACGACTTGAAGTCCCAGGAGTTCGACGCATTGCTAATCAGCGACTACGGCAAGGGCACCCTGCCGATCAGCTTGATCAGCAACCTCCTCGAACTCGCCAAAAACCGCGGCGTGCCGTCGGTCGTCGACCCGAAGGGCCGCGACTTCAGCAAATACCTCCACGCCACGCTGATGACGCCCAACCGCAAGGAAGCTTGCGAAGCCTTGGGCCTCGATCCCGCCGGCGATTTCACCGGAGAGGACTTGGGACGGCGGCTTCAGCGCACGTTCGGCTTACAAAACATCCTCGTCACCCTCGGAGCGAAGGGCATGGTCCTCGTGCCGTCGCCCGCCAGCGACGAGGCGGCCGTCGAACTGCCGGCCATCGCGAGAGAAGTCTACGACGTCTCCGGTGCCGGCGACACGGTCGTCGCGATCATGACGCTTTGCCTCGCGGCGAAGGCCGCACTGCCGGAAGCCATGCATATCGCTCAGATGGGCGCCGCCCTCGTCGTGGAGAAGTGGGGAACGCAGCCGATTCACCTGCAAGAACTCGAGGCGGCGCTGCGCGAGCGTCCCAATCCGACCCGTCACGTTTACTCGACGCAATCCAAGGTCACGAACAAAGAGACGCTCCTCCACATCATCAAGGACCCGCAGGGCAGGAATAAACGCATCGTCTTCACCAACGGTTGCTTCGACATCTTGCATGCCGGCCACATTACTTATTTGGAAGAAGCCCGGTCGCTTGGCGATTTGCTGGTGATAGGTGTAAATAGCGACGAGTCCGTGCGCGAGGGCAAAGGCCCGGAACGTCCGTTCGTGCCGCTCGAGCACCGGATGCGCATGCTCGCGGCCTTGAGTTGCGTCGATTACGTCGTGCCGTTCGCCGAGGCGACGCCGCTCGACCTCATCACCTACTTGGTGCCCGACATTCTGGTAAAGGGCGCCGACTGGGACAAGAACGCTCCGGCCGGTTCGGCGAAGGCCGTCGTCGGCTCCGAGGTCGTGAGGGAGCATGGCGGCAAGGTAGAGACCATTACCTACATTCCGGGCCTCTCCACGACCGCGATTGTCGAGAAGATCCGCCGCAAGACCTAGCGCCAAAGATCCCAAATGATTAAAATCATTGCTGAATTCGTCGGCGCCCTCGATCCGGCAGGGCGATGGAAACCAACGGATTCACTGCAGAATAAATATTCTCTAAAGAAAATCACAAATCCGTCGAGGAGTAATTCAGGGCCGAGGGATTTAGCCAAAAACAGCCTTTTGACGAGCTTTTCCATGGTACTAGCGAAACGCGTAGAGCAACGAATCGATCAGCGGGACGGACGATTTAGCGGCGAATTCTCGCTGCGCCTGATTCCCACTGATAATGAGGGTAAAATAGTAGCTGTACGTCCCATCGACGTGTCGAAGCGAGGTTTGGGTTTTCTCGTGCGCGAGCAGTTGAAGAACGGAGGCTTCTACTTCCTTCTCATCGGCAAGTTCCGGTTCCGGATCGAAATCGCGTACTGCAACACCCATCTTGGCATCGACAATCTCTTTCGCTGCGGTCTCTTCCTGCGCGAGGCCGACGGCGATCTCCACGGTGCCTGTGAAACTTCCGGTCTGCTGAACGATGGGCACAAGTCCAACGGCCTTTAGTGGATCATTCCCAAAGCGCGGGTGAGGACCTTCCGAGAATGCGTCGACACCTGCTTGCCCTGACTTTCGCGGCGCTCGGTTTGAGCATGTTTGCTTGCCGGTCGACCGACAAAACGGAAGGCGACGCCTCCGCGGTGAAGAGCGACGAAGCTCAGCCGGCCGAGCCAGCGACTTCGGCACCAACGAAAGAGGCGGAAGGCGACAAGGCCAAGGAAGCCGCCACGTCGACGCCGGC
>JAYWBY010000266.1:0-14360 GCA_043781115.1 Pseudomonadota bacterium | reverse complement strand
TCCAGTGACGGCAGCAAGGTTCTGAAAGCCAAGACGGTAAAAGCCGGCAAGGCCATTAAGGCGAAATCAAGCGCCAAATCGAAAACGAAACCGCCGATCACCGAAGACAGCCTCGGTGAATGATTAAGCGACTCGACTAGGATTCCAAAACGCTTCGCCCCGGGGGGTATCAAACCCCGGGGCTTTTGCTTTCTACGATCCTGAGCTCGTAGAGTCGGAGGTCGTCAGCCCCACCCCCGATGTACGAAACGTCCAAGACGTGGGTAGGCCGCAGCACGGGATCAGCCCCCGCCTTCTCTGGCCACTCGACAAAGATTCCCCGAAAGCGCCGTGCGTCGACTAAGCCGAGGTCTTCCGACGAGAGGGCGTGATTGCCCCGGTAGAGGTCGAGATGCGCGTACCACGACGCGCCAATCCGGTATTCGTTCATGTAGGTGTAGGTCGGCGACGTGACCGGGAGGGTGGGATCCAGGCCCAGGTGCCGCAAAACATGCCCCGTGAGCGTCGTCTTGCCGGCTCCCAAGGGTCCACGCAGCCAAAGGCAAAAGGGGTCGCTGCCGACGAGGTGCCGGGCAATTTCGCCCGCGACGATGGGCAAATCCTTCGCGGTCTTTTCGGCGCTCCAGCTGGCGGGACGCGGAACCATCAGAAGGCCACGGGACGATGGCGGGAGTCGTTCAACAAGGACTTCATTTCCGCGACCGCCACTTTCAAACCGACGAACAAGGCGCGGGCGACGATGGCGTGGCCGATGTTGGCCTCCTCCGCGTCGGCGACGAGTTGCAGCCAATTGGCGTTGCCGTAATTCAAGCCGTGGCCGAAATGCGGCTGCATGCCCGCAGCGACGGTGTCGGCGGCGACCCGGTGCAGCGGCTCGACCAAGGCGAGCTTCTCGCGCGTCGTCACGGCCGCTTCGATCTTGTGGCAAAAAGTCCCGGTGTGGAATTCCACGGCTCCGGCGCCGAGCTTTTGGCTTAGTTCCACGGCTTTCCGGTCGGGCTCGATGAAGAGAGCGACGAGAATGCGCGCGTCGTTCAGACGCGCGATGGCGTCTTTCAGCACTCTTTGCTGGGAAACGAGGTCGAGTCCGCCCTCGGTCGTGCGCTCTTGGCGTTTCTCCGGAACGAGCGTCACCGAATGGGGCTTGGTCTTGAGCGCGATGTCGATCATTTCGGCGGTCGCCGCCATCTCGAAGTTTAGCGGGACCTGGATCGTCTGCCTAAGCAGCGCGACGTCACGGTCTTGGATGTGACGACGGTCTTCACGCAAATGACAGGTGATGTTGTCGGCGCCACCGAGTTCGGCCATGACTGCGGCCTGCACCGGATCCGGGTACTTTTCGCCTCGGGCCTGGCGGACGGTAGCGACATGGTCGATGTTGACCCCAAGACGAATCATGCGGAATCAACCTTTGTAATTTGCGATCGCTACCGAAGTCTCGTGACAGAGCTCGGTCGCCATGACCTCGATCTCGGCCGCGTCCTGGCCCTCTACCATGATGCGGACGACACTTTCCGTGCCGGAATAGCGGAAGAGGACGCGTCCGCCCTTACCGAGTTTCTTCTCGGCTTGGCCGATGCGACCGGCGAGTTCCGGCATCTTCTCGAGCGGAACTTTTTGTTTGACGGCCACGTTTTTCAGGACCTGGGGCAAGCGAGTCATGCATTTTCGGAGGTCGGAGATGCTACGCTGCTCGTCGACCATGATTTCGAGTACGTGGAGCGCCGCGAGAATCCCGTCCCCGGTCGTGGCGCTGTCGCGGAAGATCAAATGGCCAGACTGCTCGCCGCCCAAATTGTAGTCGCCCTTGACCATTTCTTCCATGACGTAGCGGTCGCCGACCTTCGTGCGTTTGACGATCGCGCCAACGCGCTCCAGGGCAATTTCGAGACCCATGTTGCTCATGACGGTGCTGACAACCGTGTTCTTCTTGAGCCGCCCGGTCTTCATCATGCGGGTGCCGCAAATCGCTAGGATTTCGTCGCCGTCGACGAGATCGCCCTTGTCGTCGACGATCACCAGGCGGTCGGCGTCGCCGTCGAAAGCGAGGCCAATGTCGGCTTTGTAGAGTTTGACCTGTTCGATGAGCTTCTCGGGATGCAAGGCTCCGGCGCGATCGTTGATGTTCGTGCCGTTAGGCTCGACGCCGATCAGGAAGCATTCGGCCCCGAGTTCGGTGAAGACCTTCGGCGCGACTTTGTACGCTGCTCCGTGGGCGCAGTCGATGATGATGCGCAGACCGTCGAGGGTGAGGTGCTTCGGAAACTGTTCTTTGAGGTAAACGGCATATTGGCCGATGGCGTCGTCGATGCGCTTGGCGCGTCCGATCAAGGCGCCAGTTGGCAAATCGTTGCCGAGATCGGTATTTTCGATCATGCCTTCCAGACGCTCCTCGACTTCGTCAGGAAGCTTGTAACCACTGGCGCTGAAGATCTTGATGCCGTTGTCGCCAAAGGGGTTGTGCGACGCGGAAATGACGATGCCGGCCGAGGCCCTGAGGCCGCGCGTCAAATAGGCGATGCCAGGCGTCGGCAAGGGTCCAAGGAAATTAACGTCGACCCCGACGCTGCAGATGCCGGACGCGAGCGCTTGCTCGAGCATGTAGCCCGAGCGCCGCGTGTCCTTGCCGATCAAGATTCGCGGATGCGAATGCTGCTCTTTGAAGAACATCCCGATCGCCTGGCCGAGGCGCAGGACGAGGTCGGGAGAGATCGGATAGACGTTGGCTTGGCCGCGGATGCCGTCGGTGCCAAAGAGCTTCTTAGCCATGACTCCCTCCAAGGACTTTCGCTTATTAGTTCAGCCGCTTCTGGTTGTAAACCTCGACCGTGGCCGTCTGTGGAAAGGTCTCGATCAAAACGGTGTCGGGCGGGATCTTCACCTGAATGGGGCGGGTGTGCTTCTTACCCGGCTCGAGCTCTCGGCCTTCGACGAAGGCCTCGAGATCACTGCGTTTTACGAAACTGAGCACGCCAGGCGTTCCCTGCACGACGATGGATACGAAGCGCGGTTTCACTGCCGTAAGGTAGTCGCTGCCGACCACTTCGACCGGCACTGAGCCGAAGCGCTTGTTGATCTTCTTTTCTCCGACCATCAGGTTGACCTGGACGGTGTCCACCGAAAGTCCGGACTCAGGGATGTCCTTCGACATCAGTTTGGCGTCGAAACTCTTGGTCGCCGACAAGTTCTCGACGTCGATCGGCTCGGTCAGCACTTCTTCGATCTTGGCGATCTCGCTCTTCAGGCCCGTGACCGATACCGTGCTCGGCTTGATGATCGACTTCTCGATGATGTATCCGTCGGCCGGAACACCTTTCAGGAATTCCCGGACCGGGACCTTCTTCGACACCTTCTCGTCGACGAACACCGTGATGTAAGGATCGTGGACCGTCAACTTGATGCGATTGTCCCAGCCCTTGATGAACTCGCGGTCGATGCGGTAGCGGATTTGGCCGGTTTTGCCCTCGGGAACGCGGATCGTGGCCTTCAGCGTGTCCATCGAGAAATCGCCGAGCAGCACACGGGAGCCGCGTAGGGTCGCATCCTTGATGCGCTTTTCCGTGCCCTTGACGATGAAGCCGTCGGGCACTTTGATGGTCACTTCGATGCGGCGGTTGATCTCTAGGATCTCTTCGCCCTGGACGATGTACCAAAACAGGCAGGCGAGAATGATTGCGGAGATTTTGTATTGGAAGTTGCGGAAGATCGGGCTCAGGAGTTTGTTCTTCATCCCTTGCCCCCAGGCCTGAAGAAGCGGAACCAGCTGCCTCCCCCGGAGTTGCGGCCTGCCGCGGTGTTCTCGTCCTCGCGCTGTTCGGCCAAGAGGTCGTTCAGCGAGCGGCGCAAGTCTTTAGGGTCCATTTTCCGTGAGACTTTGCCCTCGACGACGAGCGAGATCGAGGCTCCCTCTTCCGACACCAGCACGACGATGGCGTCAGTCTCTTGCGAAATGCCGATGGCGGCGCGGTGGCGCGTGCCCCAGTTCGGGTCGAGATTCTCGTCCCGGGTCAGCGGCAGGAAACAGCCGGCCGCGGAAATCCGTCCCCGCTGGATGATGGCGGCGCCGTCGTGGACGGGTGAGGACGGGTGAAAGATCGACACGAGGAGCTCTTTTGAGACTCGGGCGTCGAGGAGCGTTCCGACCTCGACGTAGCGGCTGAGGATGATGTTGCGTTCGAGGACAATCAACGCGCCGATGCGTTTGGTCGCGAGCGACGCGGCTGCGCGCGTAATTTCGTCGAGAATTTGGCCCGACGACAAGTTGTCGCTGCCGGGGATGAATGACTTCTTGCCCATGCGGCTAAGCACGTGCCGAATGTCGTCTTGAAAGAGAATGATGATGATGATGATGAAGCTTGAGTAGAACTTATTCATCACCCAGTTCAGAGTCGTGAGCGGGACGATCGAGGAAAGAAGAAACGCCGCGACGACGATCAAGATGCCGGTGAGCATCTGCGCGGCGCGCGTGCCGCGGATCAGCAACAGGATGTGATAAATGATGAAGGCGATGATCAAGATGTCGATCGACGCCCAAAAGCCGAACTGGTCTAGGATTTCGAGCATTAGTGGCCCTCGCCGAGGAGGGACAGAAACGGCTTGAGGCCCGCCACGTCGTGCGTGCGGATCATCTTGACGCCGAGGAGAGCCAAGCCGAACTCGAGCGTTTTCGACGGCGGGTCGCGATCCTCGGCCTTCGGAATTGAGAGTAGCCGGCCTAGCATCCCCTTACGAGACACGCCAACGGCAACTTGGAAGGACTCGGACCAGCGGCCGACAGCCTTCATCAACAGGGCGTTGCCCGAGTCGGTCTTGCCGAAGCCGATCCCAGGGTCGAGCCATAGCCGTTCGGCCGAAAATCCCGAGCCGCGGAGCGCCGCGTGACGCGCGACGAAGAAGCGGTCCACGGCCTCGACGGCGTCTTGGCCGTTTAGCGGAGTCTTCTGCATCGTTGCGGGGGTTCCGTGCATATGCATGGCAATGTACTGCATCCCAGAATATGAGGCGAGGCGTTCGAGGACTTTTGGGGGGACTTGAATGCCGCCTTCGATGTCGTTGACGTACGTCACTCCGAGGTCGGCGGCTTTGAGCATGAGGTCGGGTTTGCGGGTGTCGATGCTAAGCGATACGGGAAGGTTCAGTCGGGCGAGGGCTTGAAAGACGGGTTGGAGGCGGCGCCACTCTTCCGTGGCCGGGACCGGTTGGCTGTTGGGTCTGGTCGATTCTGCGCCGAGATCCAGGATATCCGCGCCCGCTTGAACGAGCCGTTCGGCCTGCCTCGCCGCCGCTTCGGGGCTCAGGAACTGGCCCCCGTCAGAGAAGGAATCGGGCGTCACGTTGATGACGCCCATGATCAAAGGTCGGTTTAGCGTTCCGGTCATGTCCCCTGGGGAAGAGCGTTGAGGGGCGGAGCGTCGCTGATTTCCGTGTCGCCCTTGGCGGTCTTCACGATGGCGATGGGCCGTTTGGTCTCTTTGGCTTTGCGTTGCGCGTCGGCGAAGGCTTTGCGCTCGTCTTCCGTGACGATGTCGATGCCCTTCATGACGTTTTCGATCTGCACGCGGTCGAGGGTCTCTTTGATCAAGAGCGACTCCGCCAGGGCCTCGAGTTTCTCGCGGTGTTGTTTCAGGATGTTCATGGCGCGCTTGTAGCCGTTCATGACGAAACGATGAATCTCGCGGTCGATGTCGTCCGCCGTCCGGTCGGAGAAGTTTCTCGACGTGCCGATGTCGCGGCCTAGGAAGACTTCTTCGCTGTCCTTGCCGAACGACAGCGGTCCGATTTTCTCGCTCATGCCCCAGCTGCAAACCATCTTGCGGGCGAGGTCCGTGGCGCGGTTGATGTCGTCGCCGGCGCCGGTTGTCAGCTTGTGGAATGTCAGCTCTTCCGCCGCGCGGCCGCCCATGGCCCGCGCGATGATGCCTTCAGCGAACTCGCGGGTGATCGTATAGCGGTCCTCGGCGGGCAAGGACACGGTGACGCCGAGCGCCTGGCCACGGGGGATGATGCTCACTTTGTGAATAGGGTCGGCGTCCTCACCGAGGACGATGCCGACTATGGCGTGACCGGCTTCGTGGTAAGCGGTGTTGCGCTTCTCCTCGATGCTCATAACCATGCTCTTCCGCTCAGGGCCCATCAAGATCTTGTCCTTGGCGAGCTCGAAGTGGATCATGTTCACCTCTTTGCTGTCGACGCGGGCCGCGATCAGCGCCGCTTCGTTGCAGAGGTTCTCCAAATCGGCGCCGGAGAAGCCGGGCGTCCCTTGGGCGATAGTCGGCATGTCGACGTCTTTGCTCAGTGGCGAACGGCGGCTGTGGACCTTGAGAATGCCTTCGCGGCCCTTGACGTCCGGTTTCGGCACGACGACGCGACGATCGAAGCGGCCTGGACGAAGCAGGGCCGGGTCCAATACGTCGGGACGGTTGGTCGCGGCGATGATGATGACGCCTTCGTTGCTTTCGAAGCCGTCCATCTCGACGAGCAGCTGGTTCAACGTCTGTTCCCGTTCGTCGTGTCCACCTCCGAGGCCCGCACCGCGATGCCGCCCGACGGCGTCGATTTCGTCGATGAAGACGATGCAAGGCGCATGCTTCTTGGCTTGGTCGAACAGGTCGCGGACGCGGCTGGCGCCGACGCCGACGAACATCTCGACGAAGTCCGAACCGGAGATGCTGAAGAACGGCACGCCGGCCTCGCCAGCGATAGCCTTCGCCAGCACGGTCTTACCGGTACCAGGCGAGCCGACGAGGAGGACGCCTTTGGGAATGCGGCCGCCGAGACGCGTGAATTTTTTCGGGTCCTTTAGAAAGTCGATGATCTCTTCTAGCTCTTGTTTCGCTTCTTCGATGCCCGCGATGTCGTCGAACGTGACACGCGTTTGGTTCTCATTTAGGAGCTTCGCCCGGCTCTTGCCGAACGACATCGCCTTGCCGCCGCCCACTTGGAGTTGCCGCATGAAGAAAATGAACAAGAAAAGAATGATGACGAGCGGCAACGAGTTGATCAGCAGAGTCTTCCACCAGCTCATCTCTTCCGGCGGATCGTAGTTAACTTTGACGCCCTTTTGCTCGAGCGTCTTACGGAGGTCGGAGTCGTTCGGACCGTAGGTCTTGAACGTGCTCTTGTCGGTGCGAATGCCGGCAATTTCGTTCTCCTTGAAGGTCACTTCCGACACGTGGTTGGCGTCGGCCTCGGGCAACGACACGGCGGCCATGAATTCCGAGAATTTGACGGTCTTCGGCTCGTCCTGTGGCTTCACCATAAGATGAACCAAGAGGAAGAGGGTCAGGATTCCGGCGAACAGCATTGTGATGCGCATTTGCTGGTTTTGTTTTGGCGGCGGCTTGGCCATGATCAGCTCCTGGTAGGAACGGCGCACGTAGATCGGCGCCGAGATTCGTCATCGTATAAGTATCGCAGATCGGGGCGCGCTTGGCTGCAGGGGCTTTTTGACCCGTGGATGCTCAAAGTGGCGATAATCGCTGCGTTCCCCTGATAAAAGCATGAGAACCTGGCTCAAGTACCAAGCTTGGCTCCGGGCGCGCCAACGCTTTTCGATGCTGAATCTGGCGCGCTCCTTTTGGTACTCCGCCAAACGGGGATTCGTTGTGCACACTTAGCGAGCCATCGGCAAAGACCAACCGCCCCTTTTCAGGAAGTTCCCAAACGCCAGAGCGCTGATCGCCGCGGAGGCAGGCGACGATGCCGTCCAAGAATCGACGAGACAATTGGCGATGGGTTTGGTCGGCACAGATGAGGGAGGCCAGCGCATGCCTGGCTAGGCCGTCCGGTAGGGCGGCCAGCTTCGCGGCCGACATGGGCGAGCCCAAGTCCGCGGCCAGTTTGGCGTCGAGCCAGCGGGCGCTTTCGGCCGCTTCCGAAGCGCATTGGACCAAGCGGCCCGAGGCACCTGGAAAGAGGCTTTCGAGCTCGGGTAAAACCCGGTGGCGGATGACGTTGCGCGTATAGACGTCCTCGTCGTTGGACGCGTCGTGGCGATGAGGCAGACCGTGGCTTAAAAGGAACGCCCGAAGGTGGTTCTTTTTCCAGTCGAGCAGCGGCCGCCAGAACGGTGGCCGACATTCTTCCATGCCAAGCAAATGGCCAGGGCTGGCGCCGCGCGCCAGGCGAAGTACGACGTTTTCCGCTAAATCGTCGGCTTGGTGTGCCAAAGCGATGACCCAACCTGCCTCCGCGAGTTTCGCGTATTCGCGCTGACGCAGCGTTCGCGCCCATTCCTGCAGGCTTTCCCGCTTGCGGGCCGCGCGTTCGTCCGGCGTCACGATGCGGGGTACGAACGGCACGCCAAATTCGGCGGCAAGCGCCTCGACGAACCGGAAATCAGCTTCCGAGGCCTCGCCGCGCAAACCGTAGTGAACGTGAAAGATGCCCAAAGAGAAAATAATCCGAGGTTGGTTCAACCGCCAAAGAAGATGAAAAAGCGCAGTTGAATCAATGCCTCCCGACAGAGAGACCATAACTCTCTGATTAGACGAGGGAAACGCCTTTTTCATGCCGGGAATTTTAGACTCTAAATTTGGGAAATCACTAAACATTTACCGCAACTCGTCGACTCGATTTGTCTTCGCAGCCTCATTTGGCAATTTGCCACGCCGAATTAAAGCTTTTCGCAAAAGAGCCGTTTGTCTTTGTGCAAGTTCCAGGGCGGAACCTGCAAGGGCCACGGACTTACGGCCCGCTCAACTTATCAGGGAGGATCGATCAATGGGAATGCGAATCCGCACGAACGTATCTAGTCTCACCGCGCAACGTCACATGGAAAAGAACAATGCGGATCAGGCTTCGAGCTTCGAAAAGCTCTCGTCTGGATACCGGATCAACAAGTCGGCTGACGACGCCGCCGGCCTCGCCATCACCGAAAACCTCCGTGGCCAAGTTCGTGGTCTAAACGTTGCCAAGCGCAACGCCAACGACGCCGTCTCGCTCGTGCAAGTCGCCGAAGGCAGCATGAACGAGATGACCAACATCCTCATCCGGATGCGGGAACTCACCACCCAATCAGCGTCCGACACCTTGGGCGACAAAGAGCGCGGATTCCTGAACAAGGAGTACACGCAGCTGGTCGACGAGATGGACCGGATCGGCAAGTCGACCGAGTTCAACGGCCAGAAGATCTTCGACCCAGACAGCGAGATGACCCAGTTCGTCATCCAAGTCGGCACCCACGGCACGGCCCCGGAAGCCAACACGGACACCATCAGCATCGACCTCAAAGGTCTGAAGTTCAACACTGAGATCCTCGGCTTCGGCAAAGAAAGCGAAATCGGTCCGAAGGAGACTGGTGACACTGGCCCGACGCGCGACGAAATCGCCGCGAAACTCAGCACCATTGACGACTCGCTCAGCCGAATCGCCTCCGAACGCGCGACCATTGGCGCCATCCAGAACCGCCTCGGTTCCGCGATCAGCAACATCGGCATCTCCGCCGAGTCGCAGACCGCTGCCATGGGCCGCATCAAGGACACCGACTTCGCCTCCGAAACTGCTGCGCTGACTCAAGCGCGCATCATGACGCAGTCGAACACGGCCGTCTTGTCTCAAGCGAATCAAGCTCCGGAGCTCGCGCTTCAGCTGCTTCGCTAAGCGCTAGGAATTTCATAACCAGGGCGTGGCAAAGGTTTGCCACCTGTCCCCTCAAGGAGGAATTGTCATGGGTTTACGTGTAAAGACTAACGTCGAATCGCTCATTGCGCAGCGGCGCTTAGGCGAAAACACCAAAGCGGTCGGCGAATCTCTCGAGAGATTATCGTCTGGCCAGCGGATCAACAAATCCGCGGACGACGCCGCCGGCCTCGCCGTCTCGGAACGCATTCGTTCCCGGGTGTCGAGTTTGGGCGTCGCCAAACGCAACGCCAGCGACGGCATCTCATACATTCAAGTCGCCGAGGGCGGCTTGAACGAAGTCACCAACATCGTTATCCGGATGCGTGAATTGGCGACGCAAGCCGCCTCGGACACTTTGGGTAGCCGCGAGCGGTCCTTCCTCGACAAGGAATTCACCCAGCTGCGTGACGAAGTGGGTCGTATCGTCGACACCACGGAGTTCAACGGTTCGAAAGTTCTGAAGCCGGGCGACGGCGACAAGCCGATCCAAATCTTCGTCGGTGCGTCGAACCGCGGCGCCGATGCGGCCGGCAACCTTCCGGACATCGACAAGGACAACGACCCGGACGTGTTGACGATCAAGTTGGACGAGCTGCAAGACCTCCAGGACTCGCTTGGCGAAGTCATCAACAAAGACATGATGATCATGCCCGATCCGACGGCCGATACCGCGGCGCAAGAGCTCGGTCCGGACGGCGACACCGGCATGATGTTCTCGAAGCTCGACACCGCCCTGAACTCGATCGCGTCCTACCGCGCGACCTTGGGCTCCGTGCAGTCGCGCCTCAACAGCACGATCACCAACATCGACATCTCGAACGAGAACTTGCAAGCTGCCCAGAGCCGTATCCGCGACGTCGACTTTGCCGCTGAATCCGCCAAGTACACCCAGTCGAAGATCCTCGTTTCCGCCGGTGTCTCGGTCTTGGCGCAAGCCAACCAACAGCCGGAACAAGTGCTGCAACTCCTCAGAGGCTAAGACTTAAAACTCACTACATCACCCCTCTAAAGGGGCGCCTTCGGGCGCCCCTTGTCATATTTCCATCAGCGGCATATATGGTAGGACGACACGGGACCCACATGGGGAAGACGATGCCAGCCAATTTGTCCTACGAAGCCACCTTCGACCGCATGCACCGCATGATGGCGACCGTCGTCCCCGAGTTCGAACTCCGCGAGAAGGCCAAACTCGTTGTCGAGATCAACCGGCTCAAGGCTGAGCGTAACGCGGTGATCCTCGGGCACAACTACATGGAGCCCGCCCTTTACCATACCGTCGCCGACTACACTGGCGATTCACTCGAACTTTGCCGCCGCGCCGCCGAGTCTACCGCAAACGTCCTGGTTTTCTGTGGCGTCGAGTTCATGGCGGAGACGGCGAAGATCATCAACCCGGACCGCAAAGTGCTGATCCCATCTAGGAAGGCCGGCTGTTCCCTCGCCTCGAGCATCACGGCCAAGGACGTGCGCGACCTTAAAGCCAGGTACCCAGGCGTGCCGGTCGTTACGTACATCAACACCTATGCCGACGTGAAGGCCGAGACCGACATTTGCTGCACGTCAGGCAACGCGGTCAAGGTCGTCGAGTCCCTCGGCGTAGACACCGTCATCTTTCTACCAGATGAATACCTGGCGAAGAACGTCGCGCGTGAGACCGGCAAGCACGTCATTTTCCCCGAGACCTCGCCGAAGCCCAAAGCCGCTGGCGACGGCGCGATAGACAAGGTCTTCATCGGCTGGCACGGCAAATGCGAGGTGCACGACAAATTCACCGTGGAAGACATTGAACGTGTGCGCAAACAGTTCCCGGACGTCGTCGTCTTGGCGCATCCCGAGTGCCGACCTGAAGTCGTCGAGGCCGCCGATTTTTCCGGCAGCACGTCGGCAATGATCAAGTATGTGCGGGACGTCGCCGCGCCGCGGTATCTGCTTTTGACCGAATGCGCGATGGGCGACAACATCATCGCCGACAATCCAGGCAAGGACGTCCTGCGCCTTTGCAGCGTTCGCTGTCCCCACATGGCCCAAATCACGTTGGAAGACACGCTCCTGGCCCTCCAGCACCTCCGCTTCGAAGTCGACGTTCCCGTCGATATCCAGGTCCGCGCCAAACGGGCCATTGATCGCATGCTCGCGATTGGGTAACCCGCGGAAATTCCAATAAATAATTAACTCCTTAAGAAGTCTGACGAATTTGCCGATCAGTACCTATGGAGTTCAACCACTTGCGCCTGCTCACCCCAAGCAAAATGCTCGTCTCGTCGCTGGTTGTAGCGACGGTCGCTCTGCTTTCGCAATGCGGTAAAAGTAGCAACGACGGCGGCGACGACCACCGAACGGACATAGACACGACGCTCGCCAAGATCGAAGTCGACGCCGCTATCGTTTCCGACCAAGACGGCGCCATCAAAGTCGTGGTCCACGCGGCCAACCCAAATACGCAAGTCGTCAAAGCCAGCGCCCAGAGCCGAATTGCCGGCGCCGGCCTCGCTTTTGCCCCGGGCTCGTTCGACATCGACTTCGACGTGTCGCTGGAAGAGGGCCGAAATATCGGGACGAAGTCCAACCTCACCAAGCTCGGCGATTCGACGTTCAAGTTACTGGGAGCTGCGCCGGCCGTGGTCGTAACCTGGACCTTCGATCAGAACACGTTTTTTCCGTATACCGTCACGATCCCGAAGCCCACGCTACCAGCCTTGGCCGACGAGACGTCCGTTCTCGCCGTCATCTACATAAAGAACCAGCCGGACAGCGACGACTACCTCCTTGGCTCGATCCCCGCGGCGAATTTGGCGATAAAAGGGCCGTTCGTCTCCTTTCCCGAGTCTGCCTACGGCGTCTATCAAGCGGTGTACCTGAACAAAGCGCCCAAGTCCGAGCCCCAAAAGACCGCGGACAAGGAACAAAAAATCGGCAAGATCGTCGGCACCGCGCCGGACGCCTTCGCGATAACCGGCCCGGCCGCCGAAGTTTCCTCGACGACGAGCCAGGTCGTCTGGGATCTTTCAACCTTAGCTGACACGTACGAACTGAAGTTAGACGTGAAAGACCCCAAGTGCAGTACACCCTACAAGACCATTTCCGGTCTGACCGTGGCCCACTACGACCTTACCGACGCGCAAGACGGAGACAACTATGCTTGCGTTACCGCCACCAACGCCTATGGTTCGGTCGTAGCCTCGAACGACGGCTGGAAGTTCGCGGTCGACCGTTCGGCTCCCGTCGTTCCCGCGAAACCAGCCGGGACCGCGAACGGGATCAGCGTCGTCTTCACGTGGCCTGCAGTCCTAGACGTAGGTCCCGCCGGACTCTCGCACTACGTCGTGAAGGTCGGTACGACCGCCGGAGGAAGCGAGACCTTCATCGGCGACGTCGTCGACAAGACCACGAAGTCGGTCATCGGCTTCGACGGCGTGAGCTACTATGCGCAAGTAAAAGCGGTCGACAAGATCGGTAACGAGTCCGATTGGTCGGCTATTTCCCCTGCCGTCGTCGTCCACTCAAACTGACCAGCAGGAGTGGCATCGCCAGGAGCGCCGCCAACGAGGGAATGCTCGTCGAGTCGTTCAGCGATCCGACGGCGCAGCCTGGCGGAAGTTTGGGTTTGCTACCGTCAGCGGGGTAAAGCCTGGACGCTGCTGCCTGATCGTCCACGTCGAGGGCGAAGTGATTTTCCGTGAGCTTGTAGCTCATGATCGCCTGGGAAACCAGCGAGTGACCGAGTCCCAAGCAGTGCCCCAATTCGTGCAGGAAAGTCTTCGCCATTCCCGTGTATCCGGTCGAATCGTCGACCGAAACAAAAATGGAGCAGTGCTTCGGCACTTTGCCGTCGTACTCGTCGAATATCGCGTAACCCGCGGAGTAGTCGCCGCCGTCGATGATGCTCTGCAAATGCAGGGTAACCTGCGGCGCCTCGCCGGCAACTGGGGGGCCGAAATTAAAGTAGCTTGAAGGCACGTCGTTCCATAGACCCGTGGCATCGTCGACCGCTCCTTGGTAGGTGACGGCGTCGTCGTCGTGGTCGGCTACGATCGCGTAGGTAATCGGCACGTCGCCGTTGTTGATGTTCCAACGCAAGATCGACCCATCGAAATCTACAGGCGTCGGATAGGCAAGCGCGAGCTCGCTTTGGCCGATAAAGCTGGCGAAGAGAATCAAAATGCTACGGAGATTCCCGCCCATAACGGATAGCTCCAAGTGACCGCTCGGTAGCGGATGAAGATCATTTGCGTCGTGATGTCGAGACGCAGGGAAGGCACGTACCTAGGCGCCGAGAAAGGCAACCAGATAGGCAAGAGTGGGATGACCGTGCCCCAAGTGATCTGGGCCAGTGGTCCTCCGTTGGAAAGGCCCGCGCCGGTCTGCACGAAAAACTGCCAAAAGCAGCTGTCGTCGCAGATAGGAAAGCGCAGGTCGTAAAAAGCCCCCGTGAGCGGCTTGTCGCCGGCGAGGATGTATTGGTTGCTGAAAACTCCGCCTTCCCATTCGTTGGTGGCAAGGCGAAGCGTGTAAGCCTCCTGCCCGCCCGCGTTGGGGGCCAAAGCCAACGCTTGCGCGGAGACCGTATACTTTCGGTCGGCGGCTCGAGACTCGGCGGCGAGGCTGATCCAGCCCGAAAGCGTCAGGGCGAGGAGAAGAAGTTTTAGGTTAGGACTACCAGACAATGCCGACGCTCACTTGAAAGAAGTTGTAGGGCCATGCAACGAAAGCTTTGAGCTGAGTGTTGTCGACATAACCGA
>JAYWBY010000265.1:0-5464 GCA_043781115.1 Pseudomonadota bacterium | reverse complement strand
GCCTTGACTGGTTGCGCGTCGCCCGCGTCGACGATCTCGCCATCGGCATCGACGGCGAGCGCGCCCTTGGAGAAGACTTTGAACTCCGGCGGAGCGGCGTCGCCGAAGCCCGGAGCTGCCGGAGTGTGCCAAAGTTCGCCGAGGAAAAGCGTGATTTCACTCATGACTGCACTTTCCTCGGACCTCCGGGGGCCGTCAATCGCCTAGACATGCACGGCCAAGGCTTGGGCGGGTAGGGAAAATTATTTAGCAATCATATTAAGGGTTTGATTTAGGCACAAGGCTTGCTTTGTAAAATATTCCTAAGCTGAGTTTCTTGTGGAACGGAGTTGATGATGAATGCGGCTGTAATTCGCGATGCGATGAATGCGGTGGTGAAGGCTGTGGCGATCGTGGCGTTGCTCCAAGCCTGTAGCACGGCGCCTGGCACCGTCGGCTTGCCGGGTGACGGCGGCGGTTCGGCGTCGGAAGTGACCTCCGTCAGCATCGGGTTGCCCGATCGCACGGTCTTGAAAGATCAAGTCGCCGACATCGAATCCAAGATGAACACCTATCAATTGATCGTCACGCCCGTCGACGCGGCGTGCTTGAATGCGACCGAAGTGAATCAAATCGATGCTTACTCCGCGTCTCCGACTCTAACCGCGGCGTTGGTGCAAGGTTGCGACTACGACGTGACCTTGGCTTTGGGCAACCGCGGCGGCGCGCCGGCGACGACCGTCGTTCCTCCTCCGCCCACGGCCGCGAGCCCGGCCTTCCCGACCAAGCCGTCCTACGAAGGCAACATCAAAGGCTTGATCGAGAAAAACTGCACCGGATGCCACAAGGTCACCCCTCAAGCTCCCGATCTGTCGACCTACGCATTGGCTTCGGCGTTCGCCGCGTGGGGCAAAGGCGGCTTCTTGGAGCTCGATGCGCCGCCCCCGGCCGTGACCGCCGATGCCACGCCGGCTTCTGTCACCCCTCCCACTACCGTCGCGGCCGCCGCGACGACGCCGGCGACAGTCGCCGATCCGACGAAACTGCAAGCGACTTATTACAAGAACGCCCAGGCTCTGCGGATTAAAAAAGAAGACATTGCCGGCCAAGCCGCGATCCGCGTCAAGCTGCCTCTGCAGCTCCAACCTGACGGCGCCGCCATCGGCCTCGGAGCCAAATAAGTCCGACCGATTTTGCTTTACAGAACGTTAACGGAGGCCTAGTTTCACTCCCCCCTGATGAATAGGGGAGGAGTGTTTCATCATGCAGCTGTTCTCGTCCCTCGCCGTCCTTTCTGTCCTCGCCGGTTCCTTAGCCAGCCACCCGGTCCAAGCTGAACCCGCGACTTTCGTTAACGTCTTTGACTATGCTTCGAGCCATGACTCGGAGTTGAGCCTGAACGACTACCTCGGTCAGCTCGACAGCCTAAAGCGCCAGTTCGACTACCTTTGCGGCGACACCTTCTGCGAAGGTGAGTACGGCAACCTGGTGTCGATGGAGTTCAACTGCTCGGTCAATCCGGCGAGCTTGGTCCTCGGCCAATGCGCCTGGAGCTTCGCCGGCACGACGTCGGCCATCGACCCGGCCACCGGCCGAGTCGACGTGACGCCCAAATTCTTCCAATGCGACTTAGGCGTTCACGGCACGCTGGCTGACCTCAAGATCTTCCTCGCGGCCGCCGCGGTCGAGGGCTTCGGCTCGATCGGCATCCATGACGCCGTCGTCCCTGGCACCACCAAGACTCTGATGGAAAAGCTGTCGGAATGCCTGTGATCAAGACGGTCTTACGGGTGCTCCTCGGTCTCGTCTTCGTTGGCTCCGGCGTGCTGCACTTCGCCAATGCGCCCTTTTATGTGGCGATGATGCCGCCTTACATCCCGTTCCCGGAGCTGATGGTGCAGCTGAGCGGTGTCGCCGAGCTCGTCCTGGGCGTCGCAGTCATCGCGCCGAAAACTAGCCGCTTAGGCGCCATGGGCCTGATTGCACTTCTTATCGCCGTCTTCCCGGCCAACTTGAACATGGCGCTTCATTCCGAGCAGTTTCCGGATTTTTCGCCGATGATGCTTTATGTCCGCCTGCCGTTCCAGGCCGTTTTCATCGCCTGGGCATGGGTTTATGCCCGTCGAGGCGCAGAGTCGACGACGCGTGCTTGACGAGGGCCTCCGCCTCGTCATAGATAAACGTGCATGAAGTTTGATCTTTTCCATTCCATCGGACGGATCGACTCGGTTAGCCCGAGGCTTTCCGACGTTCAGGTGTTCCAGCAGTTCTTCGCCCAAGCCGCGGCGGCGGAGGAGCTAGGCTTCGGCACCGTATGGGCGGCCGAGTCCCACTTCTCCAGCGAAGTCCAAAAGCGCAACAGCAACCCCGTCATCCCGAATTACCAAGGCGAGGTCGGACTCAACGCCGATTCACCGCAGCTGGCCAACATTCTCTTCGAACGCACCAAACGCATCGGCTTCGGCACGGCGATACTCAACATCGTCGGAGGCAACGGCGGCCCGATCGCCGCCGCCGACCGGGTGCGGACGCTGGCGTTTCTGAATCGCTTGCGTGCCCAGCCGAGGCGCCTCGACATCGGCGTAGCCGCCGGCCGCTTTCCTTACATCAATCAGCCCTTCGGCATCGTGCCGCGCGATGCCGAGGAAAAGATCCTCTGGCCGCAGTATCAACAGCTGCTCTTCGTCGAGGCGCTCGAGATCTTTCTGCGCTTGTCGCGCGGCGAGACCTTAGGCTCGAAGGACGTCGGCGCGCAACGCATCACCAGGACGCTCTTCCGCGACGACCAGAGCTTCACCAAGGCCCAAGAGGCACTAGCGGGTTTGGACGTGCGCCTTTGTCCCGTCGAAGGTTTGGCTTATAAGGCACGATGGAGCTTCGAGCCTTTGGCGCTGGTGCCGGATCTCGCCGGCGCCTTCGGCGCGCCCGAGTTGAATTTCATCCTCGGTTCGTCTTGCCCCTTGGCACGCGAGACCGGCATGAAGTTCGCCGACCTCGACGTGTTCAATCTGTCGTTCACGCCTCCGAAGGCGATCAACGCCATCCACCAAGAAATGACCGAGCGTTGCGCCGGACGAGGCAAACCTTGGAACCGGGCGCGCCTGCCTCGAACGGTTTTGGTCTTCATCGACCAGGATCCGGCGATCGCGGCGCGGCGGGCTTCGGCGGCCTTCGACACCTACATCGAAGCGATGCGAGGTACCGCTCAAGTTCCGGACAAGGCCATGCTGATGGAGCGCGCTTTGATCGGCGATAGCGCCGCGGTCCGGCGGCAGCTCACTCCAGACGACCCCCACGGCTTCCACTCCGACGATCGGCTGATGCTCTGGTTCGAATTCAATCAGTCCGACAACGCGGCGGTCGTGGCGCAAATGCGCCAGTTCGCCGAAGACGTCATGCCTGCTTTCAAATAGCGGCCACCAAAAGGCGACCATGACCCTGCGCACCGATATCACCACTGTCCTCTCCGACTTGACGCCGCTTTTCGCTTTGGCGCGTAAGGGCGTCGCCGAAGTGGTGATCAGCGGTGTCAGCTATTTCAAGGTCGAGGGGAAGCGACTCGAAGGGTCGGACCCGGCGGTGACGATCATTGCCCGGTCGCTGCTAAAGCCTTGGCAATTTCTCGCCTCCGACGCGATCGGGCCGGAGACTTTCTGGGCTCTAGGCTTGGCCTCGCACTCTGGTCAGCCGCATCACATGGAAGAACTTCGCAAACTGGCGGAAGTCGCCGGCGCGGGCGAGAACGAGCTCTTCTGTCCCCGCGGCTTTCCGCTCGACCCGGCGATCTCGTCGGTCATGCAGACGAGCGGCATTCAGCCGTCCCGCTTGCATCATCCTTGCTCCGGCAAGCATCTCGTGGCGCTGGCCGGCTGCAAGCAGCATGACTACCCCCAAGACAATTACTGGAACATCGAGCATCCCGTGCAAAAGAAACTCGCCAACCTCTTGGGCGGTCTGCTTGGCGAGAAGCCGATCTGGATGACCGACAGCTGCGGCTTGCCGACCATCGCCTGCACGGCGAAGGCGCACATCAACTTGTGGGAGCGCTTGGCGCTGAGTGACGACCCGAAGTACAAGCAGCTGAAACACCTGTGGACGAACAACATTCGCTTGGTCGGCGGCTACGGCCGGCTCGACTCCGACTTGATGGAAGTGACCAAGGGCAAGGTCATCGCGAAGGAAGGCGCCGACGGTCTTTTGGTCGTCGTCTCGCTCCCCGACGACGGGCATCCGGTCGCCACGTGCTTGATAAAATTGGCCTCCGGTTACAGCTCGACCTATTTGGCGTTGGCGCTCTGGTCGATCCTCTCGCGCTCGACGGATTTGCCTCCGGCCTTCCAGCAACTCGTCGAGTACCTGAGGTCCCGGCTCGAGAAGTGGGTTCCCGGAGACCAGGAGCTGGTACTGCCGCCCTTCGCCGGCGCTCATTCCCCATGACTCTGCACAACCTGACCGTCGGCATCGCGCACGTCGGGCTTCGCCTCGACGTCTACTTGGCCCAAGCCGAGCTGGGCCTGTCGCGGCGCCGCATCCGTCAGATCATCGACGTCGGCGGCGTCTACATCGACAACAAACGCATCCGCATCGCGTCCCGCCAAGTGATGCGCGGCGAAAAGGTGCGGATCGAATACAGCGAAATGGGCCTGAAGCAACTCAAGAACCAAAAGCTGGAGTTTTTCCCGCAAGACATCCTGCACGAAGGCCAGGACTTTTTTGCGATGAACAAGCCCCCCGGCATGCCGGCGCAAGCAACGCGCGACCAGTCGATCATGCATGTCGTTCCGTGCCTCGAGGCCTTGCTGAAGACCCGCGAGGAAACGCGGCGGCGGAAATTGATCTTGGTCCATCGCTTGGACAAGGAAACGACCGGCTTGATGCTGGTCGCCGACGGCGACGCGCGAGCCACCTGGTTGACCGAGCAGTTCAAGGCCCGGCTGGTCGAGAAGACCTACTGGGCGGTTTGTTACGGGATTCCGAAGGACAATCAGTTCATCGAACGCGCGCATCTTTCCGAGATAGACAAGCGCACGGGCAACGTCCGGCCGGTGCACTCGGGCGGCCGGAGCGCCGTAACTAATTTCAAAGTGTTGGCCGTCAACCTCGAGCTCGGCCTGTCGCTGCTCGAATGCAAACCCGAGACTGGCCGGAGCCATCAGATTCGCGTCCACCTCGAGGTCCGAAACCTGCCGATCGTCGGAGACAAACGCTACGGCGCCGGCAATCGTCGCGCTCTGCCGTCTGAGCTGACCGATCTCGCGCAGGTTCACCACTTGCTTCATGCCAAAAAGCTCCGGCTAGTGCCGGCCGAGGGCGCGGAACCGCTGCAACTAGAGGCCCCGCTTCCGGAACGTTTTGCCCAATTTCTCGCCGCAGCGAAGCTCATTCCTTCGAATCCATGACGTTGATTCGAAAGGGAAAAAGCCCGAACGGCGCGGCCGGTCGTCAGCGCAGTCCGGAATGGTCGTGAAGTCAGTCTGTTGGACGC
>JAYWBY010000264.1:0-1872 GCA_043781115.1 Pseudomonadota bacterium | reverse complement strand
CCCGACGCTCCACGCCCGGCCCAACAAACCGTTCGCCAGCAATTTGCCGCCGCCCGCCGCGGCGCGCGGCGGCCCCTTCCGCCTGTGGCTTCACTCGCTCGGTTCCCACTTGGACCAAGCGTTGCGCTCGCTGGTCTCGAACAAAGTGCGGACGATCCTTTCCATGCTTGGCATTTTGATTGGCGTCGCCGCGGTCATCGCCATGTTGGCCCTAGGAGCCGGCGCCCAGGAGTCCATCCGCCAGCAACTGTCGTCGCTCGGCTCGAATTTGCTGGTGCTCCGCACCGGCAGCGTTCGCAGCGGCGGCGTGCAGCTCGGAGCCTCCGCCGTCGGCCGCATGACCAGCGAGGACGCCGACGACATCCGCGCTTCGGTCGCCGGCGTGAAGGCGGTGTCGCCAACGGTCAACGGCCGCGGCCAAGCAGTTTATGCCGACAAGAATTGGAGCACTCAGGTCATCGGCACGGGCCCGGACTACGCCCCGATGCGCGCCGCGGCGCCGATCGCCGGGCGCTTTTTCACGGCCGACGAAAACCGCCAGCGATCCCGGGTGGCCGTCATCGGCGCGACCGTCGTCCGCGAGCTTTTTGGGGACGCTAACCCGATCGGCGAGACGATGAAAATCAACCGGGTGTCCTTCCAGGTGATCGGCATCCTGCCGGTCAAAGGCGCCACGTCGTGGATGGACCAGGACGATCTCGTCGTAATCCCGGCGTTGACGGCGATGCGCCGGCTTTTCGGCAAGAATTACCTGGACTCCGTCGACATCGAAGTCGTCGACGCCAACGTCACGGAAAGCGTCCAGGACGACGTTTTGGCGCTTATGGACCGGCGCCACCACGTGAAGGAAACCCAAGAAGAAAGCGCCTTTCAAATCCGAAACATGGCGGAAATCCAGGAGGCCGTGTCGTCTACCAGTCGGATCATGTCGCTGCTGCTGGCCGTCATTGCCTCGATTTCGCTATTGGTCGGCGGCATCGGCATCATGAACATCATGCTCGTCTCCGTCACCGAGCGAACGAAGGAAATTGGCCTGCGCAAGGCGCTAGGCGCCACCCGTTCGAGCATCCAGACGCAATTTCTGGTCGAAGCCGTAGTGGTCAGTTTTCTTGGCGGAATAATTGGCATCGCCTTGGGAGTAGGATTCTCGGAAGGGATAGCGGTATTCTCGGGTTGGGCCGCGATCGTCTCGGGCGAATCGGTGGTCCTGGCGTCGGTCTTTTCCGCCGCGGTCGGTATTTTGTTCGGTTATTGGCCGGCGCGCAAAGCGTCGGCCCTTCACCCCATCGAGGCCTTGCGCCATGACTGATCCAAACGCGAGAGTTATCCTGATGATCGACGACGACCAAGAGCTCACTAGTCCCGGGCTCGGTCTCGGCACCGCCGCGACCGCCGTCTTTCCTCTCGCTTTCGCGTAGTTTGAGAAATCATTCCCGGAAATGCCAAAGGTTCCATTCTTTACCAAAACACATCGCCGACACCGACCGGATGCCTAACCTTGGCCTAAGGCCCGACCCGGTTTCTGTCGATCTATTTTAGCAATGGATCAATCAAATGGCACCGTGAGGCTTCGACTCGTCTTCGCCTTGGCACTCCTAGGCGCGCAGGCGCTGGGAGCGTGCGCGAAGAAGAAAGGCTACTACGGCGTCGGTCCCGAAGGCGCGACTCTGCCGGCCAGTGCCGCGCCGACGGCGGCGGCGCCCGGCGCCGCGAGCGTACGGCCCATCGCGCCGAGTCCCGAGCCTTATAGCGGCGACATGTCGGCGCTTGATTTTCCGAAACTGCCGAAAGACGCCGCCGGCGCCGATTTGATCCACGTCAAAGTCTTCCCGCACGTCGCCGACACGGCGCGCGCCGCCGGCGAAACCGCGG
>JAYWBY010000263.1:0-1878 GCA_043781115.1 Pseudomonadota bacterium | reverse complement strand
TTTGGGAACAACAGCTCAATATGCCCTGGCTACCGTCGTGGCTCTCGGACTCGTCGCGAAGCTAAGCATCGCGGGCAGGCCAGTCCTAGCCCAGCGGGTTTTTGAATTCCGCAAGCTCGGGCTGCATGTGCCGCTGCTTTTTTCCATCGCCTACATATTGTGGTCGGTCATCGCGTCCTGGCTCAATCCGCAAAACCCGTCCGATCACCTCGGACCCTTTTTAAGTGGATATTTAGCTTGGGCCGTTTTGCCGCCGCTTGCCTTCTTGGCTTATCCCAGCTTGAGCCTCGACGAAAGGCGACGCCTCGACACCGGGGCCATTGTCGTCAGCCTCGTCTGGGGCGCCATTGCAGCGAGTCAGGCGATGACCGGCTGGTACCTGAACGGCATCAATCTGAGCTTCGGTCATTTTAGGGCGCAGGGATTCTCGTCGCACCCCCTAACGCTGGCATATTCTGCGTTCCTCGTCTGGCCATTCGCCATCATCGCTCTCTGCCGCGACCCAAGGTCGGCGGGACGCTGGGCCATGGCGCTAGGAATCGCTTCGGTCTTGCTCTTTAGTGGTTCGCGAACGGTCCAAGCCGTCGCTGCGTTGATCGTGGTGGCAAACGTCACCATTCACGCTGGGAGGCACCGCGCCGTGCTATTTAACGCAATGATAGCTGCCGTTCTGACCGTCGCGTTGACGAGTAACCCGGTCGCCCATCGCTTCCACGAGATCATCGCCGACGCCAATAGTGAACGAGAAAGTGGCTATGCAGACGACCGCCTGGCCATATGGGACGCGAACTGGCGCTTGTTCATAGAGCGACCTTTACTAGGTCAAGGCATGGCGCTTCCCGATGGCTACCGCGATAGAGCCTATGATTTGCTCGGGCTAAAGACCTTCAGCAAGAAATTTCCGGCGCACAACACCGTCCTCGAGGTCCTGGTGTCCGGCGGACTCCCAGGTTTAGCGCTCTTCCTAGCATATTTCCTTTGGTACGAGCGCCGCGCCTGGAGGCTGCGACGAGTCTCGTCGGCGGCTTGGGTATTTTGGCAAACACTATCGTCCTTTGCCGCGGTCTGCCTGTCGCAAAATGGTTTTCAGGATGCTTGCGTACGCTTCGATCTAACCGTGGCTCTCGCGGCGTTCGTTATTGTGAACACATCATTAATCAGGGAAAACTAGCAACTTTCGCGGCCTCTGTGCCATAGTCCGCGCGATCGAGCCATCTTCCCCTCGCCAGCGAGACTTGCAACCCTATGTGTGGACTTGCCGGAATCTATCGATCTAGTGGCACGACGGACACAGACCGAGTCGCCGTCGAACGCATGCTTCGTCCGCTTCGGCGACGAGGCCCTGATGGCGAGGGCTTCTTCGTCGAATCAGCCCTTACCGTCGGTCATACTCGACTGAAGATCGTCGACTTGAGTGAGTCGGGCCGGCAGCCGATGACCAGCGGTTGCGGCAGATTCGTTATCGCCTACAACGGCGAAATCTATAACTTCGAAGAGATTCGCCAGGCGCTCGGTCGAGAACAGAGCTCCATGCGCTCGCACTGCGACACCGAAGTTTTGCTGGAAGCATGGGCCGCTTGGGGACCCGCCTGCCTCAACCGGCTCGTCGGACAATTCGCCTTCGCGGTTTACGACCGCATCGAGCAGCGCATGTGGTTGGCGCGCGACCGTTTCGGCGAAAAGCCACTTTTTTACCACCTGGATAATGGCACGCTCTCCTTCGCGTCGAGCATCGCCTCGCTCATCGCAGCGCCAGGAGTGCCCCACGAACTTGACCCCGACGCGGTCCGAGAATACGTGACTCTGCGTTACGTCGTCGCCCCGCGTACGGTCGTCAAAGACGTGAAAAAACTCGCTCCAGGAACGTTTCTACGTATA
>JAYWBY010000262.1:0-14461 GCA_043781115.1 Pseudomonadota bacterium | reverse complement strand
CGACTTCCTCGACCATCAAAAAATCAGGATGGAAAGGCAAGTATTGGTCGAGGAATACGATGAAACGTCCGTCCGTAAAGGGGGACTTTCCCTTGGCGTCCAAGTATCGATCATAGTCCAGTGAGTGCGCCAGGACCCGGGTCGTCGTCGGAGTGATCAGAGGGTGGGTCGAGGCAGCAACGCTTCCTCCCAGCACGGCGAAGGTCGCTCCTCGTTCTATTCCCAGCAATGATTTGGGGATCTGTGTCATGACCCATTCAAAGAGGGCCTTGGGATCTTTGTGAAGTAGCCCAAGCGCCGCACCTAGGCGTGCGGCAATTGGCCTCCTCCCTTCGCCGGCCGACGTCGGGATTAGCGAGAACACCCCGACACCGTAAGGGATGGATTTTCTTTCAAGATAGCGAAAAAACCACCAGGTCCGTCGGGCGAAGCTCATCGTCACAAAAAGCGTGTTCGTCGCAGGCAGTTTGTCGAGCTCGTCCTTAAGCGCGGCCCTAGATTCTAGGTTCAGAACCTTCACTTTGGCGCTTGGGCGATCGACGCTCTGGAACTTCGGGTGAAGGATTCGACCCAAGTCCCAGACTTCCGCTTCGATGCCGCGCCGTCTTAGGGGCTCAATGCCATAGCGATCGAAATCCCGGTCGGTAAAGGTCGACTCGACGACGTAAATCAGACGACGGGCAGACGCTTTCTCACTGGTCATCGTTTCGACGACAAAAGAAAGTCAAGATATTGAAAGTCCGCTTCGGTATCGATGTCCAGCGAGCGAGCACTCGGCATTTCGACGCCAATGGTCGTCGCGGTCAAGAAAGTCTTGTCTCTCACCAACGCTGGCACGCGCCCGACGTATACCGCTCCGTTTGGTACGAACGTCGGGGGCAGCAGCTGGCGGCGGGCGATGGCTGGACGGTCGTTGATGACGGGAACAAGGCGGTGGTCGTCGCCTAAAAAGTACATCCAAAACGGGCTGTCGGAACTCGGGGCGATGCTCATGCAAAAGTCGCCCTTGGCATTGTCTACCGACTCGAGGCAATGGTCGATGTCCTCGGCCGTTCTCAGCGGGGACGTCGGCTGCAGCAGCACCAGATAGTCGAACCCCGGCAATTCGCCGAGCGCATGCAGGACAGGATCGATGCCTGGCGATTCGTCACGAGCAAACTCCGCTGGGCGGACGAAGGGTGCGCTGCACCCCAGCTGCTTGGCGGCGGTGATTATTTCCAAGGAGTCAGACGACAAGACGACGCTGTCGATGTATTTGGAGGCTTTGGCAGCGTCGATCGTCCATGCAAGCAGCGACTTTCCGCCCACTTTGCGGAGGTTCTTGCCCGGAACGCCCTTGGACCCGCCCCGCGCCGGTATCAACGCCAAAACTTTTTTGCCCTGTATCATTGTTGCAAGGCCTCGTTCGAGCTCATTTCGGATTAGCGCTAAAGTGCGTGTCAAATTCGGCGTTAGCCCGGTGAAAGTCGTCGGGCTGCCCAATATCGATCCAGTACTCATGAAGCAGGAATGGAGCGACTCTTTTGCCCGATTGCATGGCACGGGCAATGAGATCCGGCATGTCCAGCGCTGTGTTGGCTTCCACCGTCCGGCATAGCTCGGGGCTGACGACGTAAATGCCGGCATTCACCATGTAGGTCAGCTTAGGCTTCTCCGTTATCGAACGAATCAAGCCGTCTTCTATGTCAAAGACTCCGAAAGGGATCGTCGCGTGGTAGGGCCGGACCGTGCACGTGATGTCGGCGCGATTCTTTTCGTGACTGCGCAACACCTCTTGGAAAGGCGCGGTCGTCAGTACGTCTGCGTTGGAGATAAGTAGCGGGTGATTAATCTCTTTCTTGATCAGTCCAATCGACCCGGCCGTGCCGAGGCGCTGCTGCTCTCTGACGATTTTGATGTTCAAACCTTGGTAGGCAGAGGAGCTGAGGTGCTGTTCGATTTGCTCCGAAAGGTAATTTACTGAAACGAAAAAATGGCGAACGCCGGCCGTCGCGGCACGCGAGATCAAGGTTTCCAGGATCGGCTTGTCGCCAACCATGGCCAAGGGTTTCGGGCGGTCGTTGACCACGGTTCTCAAGCGAGTGCCAAGGCCGCCGGCCAAGATGAGCATCGGATTTGGCAGCACCTCGGCCGGCGGACCAGGCTCGCCTGGCGACGGGCTCGCCTGCCGTTGCTGGTGGACGAGCAGCACAAAAATATCACTCAAGCTTCCATCTGGCGCAATCAGCGGAATCTCGCGAATGCCGCGCTTTTTGGCTAGGGCAACGAGTTCTAGTGGTTCGGCATCGGCGCGCCCGACGAGCGGCCTGGTGTTGATCCAAGGAGCGATCGGGTCTTCTACTCGCGCGCCCTTTAACATCGCTCGGCGGATGTCACTGTCCGTCAAGATCCCTTCTAATCTGCCGTTGTCGGCAACGACGCAGGCCATCATTGCCCCGCAACGGGTGATGGCTTCGAGAGCCTCTCGGATGGTTGCGGAAATCTTGATTTGAGATTCGCGCCAGCCCTGAAAATACTTGCCGCCGTCGGTCACAAAGGTCCTCCGCTCTTGGCGGATTGCCGAATGACGGCGCAGACGCGACCGATATCATCGTCCCTAAGCTGAGGGCTGGAAGGCAAAGATAGGGTGGTGTGCCAGAGTTGATCCGTATTGGGAAAATGCCTCTCCGGCTGCGGAAAGTCTTTGAAGGCGACTTGCCGGTGCATGGGCGTCCAGAGGGGCCTTACCTGAATGTCCCCGGCTATGAGTTGACGCATGACCTGTTCGCGAAGGTCGTTGGTCGAGAAGCGGGCGTTGACCAGCCAGTTGTTTGAAGTGCAGCCCGGTTCGGAGTGAACTTCCACGCCCGGAGTATTTTTGAGTTCCGCGGAGTAGCGAAGGTAGATGTCTGCCTTGCGCTTCAACCGCTCGTTCATCTTCTCGAGTTGCGAGCAACCTAGAGCCGCCAAGACGTTGACGAGGCGAAAGTTGTAGCCGACTTCGTCGTGAGTGAAGCGCAAACCGTCGCTTTTGGCGGTGGTGCTTAGATGCTTTGCTCTGTTGGCGAAAGCGTCGTCGTTGGTGACCAGCATCCCGCCGCCACCAGTTGTGAGGATCTTATTGCCGTTAAAGCTGAACACGGCCGCGAGACCGCGTGTGCCTACGGGCCTTCCGCCCGGTTCTCGGCAGCCGAGTGCTTCGGCGGCATCTTCTACCAATGGCAATCCTAGTTCGGCACAATGGGCCGCCATGAGTGGCACGTCTGTAGTCCAGCCCATGATGTGGGCTGGCATCACGGCGAGGAGCGGCAGGCCACTGGACTTTGATTTCCAGACTTTCTCGCTCTCGACGAACTTGTAGTTGCGATCTACGAACGCGGCCACGACGGCGGGGGACATGTTCAACGAAGCCGCGGAACCAGTGTCAGCAAAGACGGGCCGTCCTCCGGCATGAACGACGGCGTTTCCGGTCGCAATGAAGGAAAGGCTCGGTACAAGGACTTCGAACGGACCGATTAGGCCCTTTTGGCGTCGCAACGTCTCGAGCGCGAGCTGAAGACCGACCGTGCCGCTGCAGATCGACACCGCGTGTTCGGCTCCAACGAAGCGGGCAAAGTCCTTCTCGAAGCGATCGACGTATGGTCCGCCCGTCGACACCCATCCGGAGCGCAAAGCATCGAGCACGAACCGCTCGTCCGATTCATCGAGGAGAGGCTCGTGTAAAGGCAGCGTCGCCATCGGTATTCTCACTCGCTTAAGCTATCTGATTGAGGGAAAAGCCCCCAAGATAATTAACATTTTCGCCAAGGCGCCGCTACCTTTTAGTAGCGATACTTGAGAAGCCTTCCTGAAATTTCCTTGCCCGGATTCAGGCTGGTCCATTCCGCGCAGAGCTCCTCATAGATCGCCAAATCCAAAATGTTTTCGCCGACATAATAGGTCGCGGTTTTGTCCGTGAAGTTCTTTTTGAAGTTTAGCAAGCTGTCGTCTTCGGCGTTGGACCGGCCGCCGCCAATGTGTAGCGAGGCGTACCCCTTGGCCTTGCACCACTGGATCAATTCGTGGTGCAAGAAGTTGTTCACGCCCAGGCCTTTGAGCTCCCGCTCCGTTCCGACCAAGTGACAATGGGCCATGGTCTCGCCCAGGAGGACGAGCATTACGGCGCCAATCTTGTCTTCCACCGTCACCGACACCAGGAGGTGGCGCTCTGGCAGAGTTGTGCGGATCTTCTGGAAATACTCTGGAGTAAAATAGTAGAAGCCGG
This sequence comes from Pseudomonadota bacterium, assembly GCA_043781115.1. Classification (GTDB taxonomy): domain Bacteria; phylum Bdellovibrionota_B; class Oligoflexia; order Oligoflexales; family CAIYRB01; genus CAIYRB01. The sequence continues at coordinate 10,218 of JAYWBY010000262.1, read as the reverse complement.
CCGCGTTGTTCGCGTCCATGGTCTTGACGTAAAGTTCATCGAACGCTTGCCATTGGCGTTCGTCCGGTCCGACGACGAACTGAGCGTTGGCGCGGCGGCACTTGTTGATGTTTTTTCGGTTGGCGTGACTGTAGATTTGCGACCAGCGCTGTTCGTCGTCGACGTTGATTTCGACGTAGGCTGTTTGGCAGACGGGGATCAACTTTCCGGGAAACCCTCCCGCTTCCAAGAGGCGATGATTCGCCAAAAGCGGATGGCATTTGACGACCTCGGCGACAACGCGACGAGACTTGGCCTCGACCTGAAACGCGGCGAAGGCGGCCCGCAAAAAGGCGCCATCGGTGGTCGTCGCGAGCGGTCCGCTGTATCCGTAAGCGGAACATATGTCGAAGTAACCCGGCCGAAAGGGCACCTCTTGACGAACGAACGGATAGAGGAACGTTTCCCCTCCGTCGCCGTATAGGAAACACTCCGCAAGGCTCTTGCCGTTTTCGTGCAAAGCGACATACGCGGGCTCAAAATAGACGTCGCGCTGCTCTTTTGGTAGCCGGTCCAATGCCGCTCGCCACAATTCGGGCTTCGACGCGCTGGTCCATGCTTGTTCAGCGACCACTGTCACACTCCTTTGGTGCCGGACACGATAAAATGCGCAATCTGGTCTTCCCCGGCGCCATCGGTCCGGGTCAGCTGGTTGACGTTTACGTCACGGTAGTCGCGCCACAGGCCCTTGATTTCGTCGCGCGTAAACAGGTGGGCCAATACCCCCCTGGTGATCAGACCAGCTTGAAAATTCCGGAAGGTGTTGGGCTCGACCCGTTCGGCGGATTCCGATCCGGTCGTGCCGTCGGCCACCATCATGCTGAAAAACTTGCCGTTTGGCTTCAGGACCCGGCGGACTTCCGCGTAAATGCGCTCGATGTCGCGCCAGACATTGTGCTGGATGGCGTTGGCGTCCACGACGGCGTCGAAGTGGGCGTCCGGGAAGTCAAGGACGGCGAAATCGGCGACCCGAAAGTTAGCCGTAAGGCCGTCTTTCTTCAGGAGCGCGCTCGCTCTGTCGACGGCGGACGCACTGCCGTCGATCCCGAAAGCGCTGAAACCTTCGCGCGCGAGAAACCAGGTATTGGCTCCGGCTCCGCACCCGAGATCGAGGATCCGCACGAGCGCCCGGTCCGGCGATTTAAAAAAGCTGCGGGCGATGAAGCGGATGACGTCTTCGGACGGATATTTGCCCCAGGCGTTGGACTTGAACATTTCTTCCCATTTGGGATCGAACACCACGAGACGTCCTCCTTACTCGAAGGCGATCTGACGAAGTTCGATGGGCGCGTCTTCCGCGATGTCGATTTTGGCGCTGGCCCCGACGATGTGGTCGAGAAACTTCGGCGCCAAGCCGGTGACGGTCTTTTTGAAGAGAAAGTCGTCGGCTCTCAGAACCTCACCCTTGCGGATCGGGCGCGCCGCCACCAAGTAGCGGCGAAAGGCTCGCGAGGTGTCGGCCTCGCAAGGCACAATGCGTTTGTGTCCATCGCCCAAGCCCGCGTGAATGCTGCGCAGCGTGGCCACGTAGTGCTTTATCATCGCGGGATCCAGCGAGGCCTGATGGTCCGGGCCTTCCATGTTGCGGTCGAGCGTGAAGTGTTTCTCGAAAATCTCGGCGCCCAAGGCAACGGCGGCGCAGGCCGCTTCGACTCCGAGAGTATGGTCGGAAAATCCGACGGGACAACCGAACATGCTCGCGAGCACCGGGATGACCCGCAAATTGAGCTGCTCAAGCGGCGTCGGATACGAACTGACGCAATGCAAAAGCATCAGTTCTTTATTTTCCGCGAGGATCGTCTGGACGCCGGTGACGACTTCGTCCAGCGTCGAGCCACCCGTAGAAAAGATCATCGGAATCTTCATGCGGGCGAGATACCGCAAGAACGGAAGGTTGGTCACGTCCTGGGAAGCAGTCTTCATTAGCTTGACGTCGAGCGTCCGAAGGAAGTCGGCGCTGTCGCTCTCGTCGGGCGTCGAGAAGAAAAGGATGCCCTTTTTCTCGCAGTAATCTTTGATCTCCCGAAAGGTCTCGAAAGACAGCTCCAGCTTCTTCACGGTCTCGTATTCAGATTCGCTGCTCGGAGTCGATCTCTGTTGATAGTCCGGCTTGATCGAGAGTTTTCGGGAGTAGACTTTGTCGGTGACCCAGGTTTGAAATTTGACGGCGTCGCAGCCGGCTTCCTTCGCGACGTCGACCAGTTCCTTGGCTTTGCTCAGGCTGCCGTTGTGGTTGACGCCGGCTTCGCCGATGATGAACAGATTCTTTTGGGCTTTTTCCACGAGCTTCGCATAATTCATTGGCTAGTCTTCTCCTGGCCCGTTTAGGCCGGCGTTGAGCGCCGTGACGACGGCCTTCATGTCTTCTTGCGTCAGAAATTCGCTAATTGGGAGTAGGACGTGTCGCTTCATGAAGTCCAGCTCTACGGCAAATTTTTGCCGTTCTCCGTCCGGAAGGAAGTCCCACTTCGCGACGAGGGTGGGGAGGTGGACGCCTCGCTGCATCATCGAAGCGACGAAGGCGTCCCGCTTGTCCCCTTCCACCATGGCCGGTACCGCCATCGGTACGATTCGGTCGGGCAAGCTCGTCACCAGCAGCCTGAGACGAGGGTTCTTCAAGTGTTCCATTAAATATCTGGTATTGACCCTGCGTGTCTCGATCAATTTTTCGCAGTCAATGGAGCGTTCGATGAGGCAAGCCCGCGCCGACTGCCGCCGTAGGCTCAAGTCGCTGTTAATTTGCGAATAATAGCGTTCGTAGGCTTCCCCGGAGCGGACTAGAAGTTCGAGCGCTTCGGCGGAAGTGCCAGCTCTCAGGACGCGTCCGTTCAGGCGCAAGTGCTCCAGATAGGCCTCCGTGGCCGCCTCCGGCATGGACGGCAGGGCGTCTTCGTCCAATGAAACGTCGATTTCAGCTCGATGACTTACGAGGATCGCTCCGTCCGGAACCGGGAGAAATTTATTGAGGGAGTAGAGGGCAATGTCTCCATGGGACCCGAAGGGTTCACCTGAGCGATAGGTGCAAAAGAGGCTGTGGGCGCAGTCCTCAAGGACGGTGATGCCATGCGAGCGAACGAGTTTGCGGAACTCTTTGACGGGAGCTCCGAACCCGAACATGTGAACGATCACGGCCAGTCTAATTTGGGACGTTTCGCCAAGAAGACGGGCGACGTCCACGAGATCCGGGGACAGGTCGGGATTGAGGCGATAAAATAGCGGTTTCAAGCCGGCGCGCAGGATGGGACTGATGACGCCTTCGGCGATGTAGCCTGGCAAAAGGACTTTGTCCCCGGCCCTGAGGCCACAGACGCGGATGACATGTCCAACGGCAGCCCGCCCGGTCGTCATCCGGCTGCTAGACAAGCCTTTCGCGAGGAAGGAATCAACGCCCGGAGAGGCGCCATGGAATCTCGCTTCGTCGGAAGCTTCGAGTTTGCGCAAAAGCGTGATCATACTGCCAATTCCTGTGCCCTGGGCCGAAGCAAGGGTCGATCTTGCCCCTTATGGGCGGCATTTGTCTAGGTCTCCCTCGTCATGGTTCGGGGCAGCGACTAGTGCAGAAGCCTGCTAGATTACAGCCCATCTAACGCAAGTCGGTATTGAGGGAACGATGGCCTTGCAGCGAAAAATATGTGTGGTGACGGGTACCAGGGCGGAATATGGGCTGCTCGTCTTGCTCATGAAAGCCGTCCAAGAGGATCCCCGCCTCAAGCTTCAAATCATTGCCACGGGCATGCACCTATCCCCCGAATTTGGCCTGACCTACCGAGAGATCGAGAAGGACGGCTTTGCCATCGATCGCAAGATCGAGATCCTTCTCTCTAGCGATACTGCAGTAGGCGTAAGCAAAGCCATCGGGCTCGGCATCCTTGGATTCGCCGACGCCTTTGCGTCGCTGGCTCCGGATCTCGTCGTTTTGATTGGCGACCGCTTTGAGATTCTGGCGGCGGCGACCGCGGCCCTCATACCGCGGCTGCCGATCGCACACATCGGCGGCGGCGACCTGACCGAGGGAGCATTTGATGATGCGATTAGACACAGCATCACCAAAATGGCGCATCTCCATTTCACCACCAACGAGCAGTCGTCGGCACACGTGAGGCAAATGGGCGAAGACCCCCGTCATGTCCACAATTTCGGTTCACCGGGTCTCGATTGCATCGCGAAGATGAAGTTTCTGGACCGCGACGCGCTGGCGCAAGAATTGGATTTCGCTTTCCGCAAACGAAACATACTCGTGACCTATCATCCGGAGACCCTCGCATCTTCCAGCGCCGAAGAGGCCTTTCGGGAGCTGGCGACGGCACTGGCGTCCCTGGGACCGGACGTCGGAATCATCTTTACGAAGGCCAATGCGGACACCGAAGGTCGCGCGATCAACGCCATGATCGACGCCTTCGTCCAGGCCACACCGCAGGCCCGTGCCTACGCTTCGCTCGGCCAAAAGCGCTACCTCAGTTTGATCCGGCAAGTCGACGTCGTCGTTGGCAACTCATCTAGCGGCGTCTATGAAGTTCCGTCGCTGAAAAAGCCGACAGTGAACATTGGTGATCGCCAAAAAGGTCGATTGTTCGCGGCGTCAGTGGTCAATTGTCGCTGCGAGAGCGCTGAGATTGGCCGGGCGGTTGCGAAGGCTCTTGCGCTAAACTGCAGCCAGGTCGCGAATCCCTACGCGGGCGAAGGCGATACGGCCCGCCGCATCAAAGACGTGCTCGGAAGCGTCGACTTTAGCACGCTCATTCCCAAGCACTTTCATCAGCCTGTTCCATAAGTCGCAGCGAGGCTTCAATTCTCGCCAACCTCAAGGAGGTGTCGAGTTTTGCTGGCAATGGCTGGATTTTCAGCCCCAAGCACGGGAGTCTGCCGGCGGCCCCGATTGCTGCCGACGTACGCGCCAACGTCATGAGCGACGTCGGCACTCCGACTTTAAGGTCATCCGCCGACCAAAACGGCGCATGGGAGTCAGCCCAATCGCCGTATAGCGGATCGGCAAGCGTGCAACCAGAAAACATGAGTCCCTTAAGGAAGCCCGCTGCCCGTGCTGCCTTGATGTGGCGAATCGCTGCTTCGGGATCACGCTCCTCAAGGACGGACCGGCCCCAATTGATGACTTGCCCCAGAGGGGTTCGGCCTTCGCCGCAATTCTTAAGCGCCGCAATTTCGGCTTCTAGCGTCAGAAAGCCCTTTGCTGGGGCTCGAGGGGGCTTCGGGCTGTCGCAATGCTCGACCCAAAGTTCCGCCCCAGACCAATCCCAGCTTCTCAGTTCCTTCAGAGAGTTCGAGAAGTGCTTTGCCGCACCGGTCTCGTCCCCTCCGCTGCGCTTCGGTGCCGAGTGAACGACGACGGCAAGCACGGCTTTTCGGCCCATGAAGGTATTTAGTCGCAAGACGGCTTCTTGGGCGCGGCGTGCAAACGCGAGTGCACCTTGTCGACCCGTGACCGATTCCGAGGCAAGCCCTTGCGCCGGATCCACCTTCAAGTTCTCCATTGTCCCCGGAATGCAGGTCAGGACGAAGTTCCAAGTCGGCTTCAACTCGGTCAGAAACCAGTCGGTGTCGTGGCGATGAAGGTCGCCATAGAAGCCCAGCTCGAGGCCGGCGATCGCACCCATTTCTCGGAGACCGGCCATGAAGTCCGATTCCGTTTTGGGGTCCCAAGGATTGTGCAGCGACGGCGACGCGGCATACGCGCCCACGAAGAATTTGGCGGGAAGAGCAATCATGTGGCATTCCAGAGCGATTGATACGCGCTGACGACGGAAGCCAAAGAAAATTCTGACAGCATTCGCCGACGCCCCTTCTGACCGAGTGTTTGGCGCGACCCGGCGTCGAGCGCTAACAGCGCTTCGATGCCCGCCGCCACCGAAGCGGGCTGACGCATCGCCGCGTGCTGGCCGGAGTCAGCAACGATTCGCCAGGAGTCCCCCGCGTCGGTGGCGACACAGGGCACGCCTGAAGCAAGGGCCTCGATCAAAACCGTCGGGCAGGCTTCCGACACCGACGTCGAGCAATACACGTCCAAGGCGGCCATCAGCCGATTGGCGTCCTTTCGCGGGCCAAGCAAGCTGACGATCGCGCCAATCTTCAAAGCGTCGATGTGGCTGCGGAGCTCGGGATTTCCGTCGGTGACGTTTGTTCCCGCCAATACTAGTTGGATTCGACCGCCGCTCTTGGCGTGGCTCGAAGTCAGAGCCATTGCTTCAAGTAGCGACGCATGATCTTTGCCAGGATGATACCTGGCCAACATTCCGACCAAAAGCGTGTCGTCCGGCACGCCGAGTTCCTGTCTTACGGCCACCCGGACGGCGGCATCCGGCTGGAAAAGGTTGCAGTCGACTCCCACCGGGATGACCATGGTGTTTTGGGCGCAATAGCCCGCGGCAACGTGTTGTGTTAGTGCCGTCTCGGCAACATACACGGTCCGCCGAGGCAATTTCGACAGTCTGGCCCCGAGGCGCATCAAGAGATCGGTAAGCGAACCAAAGGAGCGCTCGCCGTCGAGGGTGCAGTGGATGCCCCAATACACCGGGACGGAGCGATCGATCGTTTGCATGACGAGCGAGGCGGCGAGATTCGCGTGATACATCCAGCCCTGCACGACCTGCGGCTTGAGCTGAACGAGAAGACGTCTCAGACGCAGGATCGTAAGGGGGCCAGAGACGCCGCTCAACGAAAGTTCATGGACTCGAACACCGAGGGCCTCAATCTGGCTTTTGAGCGCTCCTCCAGAAGTCAGCGAAATGACAACGTGCTCCGTCGCGGAGTCGCGCCGCTCGAGAATCCGAAGCAACATCATTTCGGACCCACCGACGCCTAGGCCAGTGATGACATGCACGAGCCGCATACTGCTCTCCCCTGACCCGGAAAGTCCCATAATTACAGCGCAGTTTTGGTATGTCAACGCTGTCGGGAATCCCCTAGACAGCTCCGCGGACGGCGACTATGCTCCGTCAATTGGCCTATTAATTTAGGGGTTTGTAAGAAATGCGCCTCGGCACCTGGATCACAGTGCCTCACCCGACGATCGTCGAGCTGGTGGCCAGCCAAGACTTCGATTGGGTGTGTGTCGACCTCGAACATTCTCCCGTGTCGCGCCTTGAGCTGCAACTCGCCGTTTCGATCATTCAAGGTAAAGGCAAAAAGGCCTTCGCAAGGATCGCGGCGAACTCGCACCTGGAGGCGAAATTTCCGCTAGATACGGGCCTCGACGGCATCATCATCCCGATGGTCAATTCGGCCGCGGAAGCCAGCCAAGCCGTCCGCAATTGCCTCTATCCGCCGAAGGGCGTGCGAGGCGTCGGCTTGGCCCGGGCGCAGCAGTTCGGCTTCGGCTTCGACGAGCATCTGAAGAAGAATCTCAACAACCTCGAAATTATCGTCCAAATCGAACATGTCGACGCCGTGCGGCAAATAGACGAAATCCTCAAGATCAAAGAAGTCACGGGCGTGTTCGTCGGACCCTACGATCTGAGTGGGTCCATGGGGATTCCCGGCCAGTTCGACCATCCCGAAATGAAAGAGGCGATCGCGACGGTGTCACGGAAGACGCTGGCGGCCGGCAAACAGCTCGGCGCGCACATCATTCAACCGCGGCACGACCTCGTCGAAAGCTACCAAAAGCTGGGCTACGACTTCATTGCCTTCAGCATCGACACCTACTTCATGGGGCAAAAAATCCGCGACGAGCTCGCCGCACTCAAACGGGGAACCTGAATGAGCCAGCTTCGAGTCGCCATCAGTTCGCCCTCTTTCTGCTCCTCCAAGGTATTGCTCCAGGAACTCGCCGGCCTCCCGGTGACGGTGGTGGCAAATTCCGACGGCCGTCGGATGAACGAGGCCGAGCTGATCGCCTTTCTCAGTGAGGCGCGAGCCGAAGTCGCAATCATCGGGCTGGAACCCTTTACCCGTCGCGTCGTCGAGTCCTGCAAATCGGTCAAGATCGTTTGTAAGTATGGGGTCGGAACCGACAATCTGGATCACGAGGCCATGCGCGACGCCGGCGTGGCGCTGGGTTGGACCGCCGGAGTCAATCGCCGCTCGGTCAGTGAGTTGGTTTTGGCCTTCGCCCTCGGTCACTGCCGCAACGCGGTGCCGTCGGTGAAGAACATGCTAGACGGCAAGTGGCTCAAGGCCGGAGGCCGGCAACTTTCCAATGCAACCATGGGCATCGTCGGCTTTGGCCACATCGGCACCGATCTCGCGGGGCTTTTGCGGCCATTTTCCTCGTCCGTTCTCGCCTGCGACGTTTTGGACAAAGCCGCAGACGCCCAGCGGCTCGGCGCCGAGATCGCTACTTATGCCGAAATCTTGGCCAGGTCCGACGTCATCACGTTCCATGTTCCTAGTACGCCGAAAACCCGCAACATGTTCGCGGCCGAGCACCTTAAGCTTGTGAAGCCAGACGTCTTGTTGATAAACACGTCTCGCGGCGACATCGTCGCCTTCGACACCGTCTGTGAAGCGGTCAGGGACGGAAAACTCGGGGGCTTCGCCGCCGACGTTTACCCAGACGAGCCGTACGACGCGTCGCGCTGGCGCGGCGTCGAACATCTCTATTTTACCCCGCACATTGGCGGCAACGCCCGGGAAGCGGTCTTGGCGATGGGCCGGGCGGCCATCAGCCACGTTCAGTCGTATGTTAAAACGCGCGCCGGAGCTTAGCTCAAGAGCAAGAGGGATCATGGACAAGGTCGTAGTATTCGGTGGGTCGGGATTTCTCGGCAGCCACGTTGCCGATGAGCTGTCGAAACGCAATTTCAAGGTCAGCATTTTCGACCTGACAAAGAGCCCCTACCTCCGTCCTGACCAGGAAATGGTGCTGGGCGACATCTTGGACAAACAGGCGGTCGCGAAAGCCGTGGCCGGAGCCGCTTTTGTTTACAACTTTGCCGGACTCGCCGACATCAACGAGGCGAAGGAAAAGCCGGAGCAGACGGCGCAGCTAAACATCATCGGCAACATCAATATTCTCGAGGCCGCCCGGGTCGCCAAGGTAAAGCGATTTGTCTATGCGAGCACTGTTTACGTCTATAGCGATTCGGGCTCGTTCTACCGTGCCAGCAAACAGGCGAGTGAGAAGTTCGTCGAACTCTATCAGGAAAAATACGCGGTCCCGTTCACCATCCTGCGTTACGGATCTCTCTACGGCCGCCGCTCCGACATGCGCAATACCATTCACCGGTTCGTTCACGGAGCCATCACGGAAGGCGTCGTCCGCTACCAAGGTACCGGCGAGGAGCTGCGTGAATACATTCATGCCGCAGATGCCGCGACGGCCAGCGTCGATATCTTGAAGCCGGAATTCGCCAACCAGCATTTGGTCATTACTGGACCGCAAAGCCTGAGAGTCAAGGACGTCATGTCCATGATTTCGGAAATGCTCCACGGCAAGGCAAAACTGGTCTGTGAGAATCTCGGTTTGGAAGCGCACTACAACATTACGCCCTACACCTACACTCCGCGGGTAGGGAAGAAGCTGACGGTCAATCCGCACGTCGACATGGGACAAGGCCTCTTGGACTGCATCCACGAAGTGGACGACAAGGTTCGCACAAAATCATGACGAATTGGACCTACCTGTCGCATCCCTGGGGGCCAAGCTGCCCCGCGTATGCGGGTGGGAAAAGAATTGCGCTAAGTTCCGTCGCGAGCATGGCAAAGGGGGCCCACTCGAATACCCTCGAATTCAACGCCGTCAACCACGCGGGCACTCATTTTGATTTCCCCCTGCATTTTGACCCGAAAGGCCGCGACGTCTTGGACTATCCGCCTGAGTCCTTCATTCATGAGAAGGTCGCCCTCATTTGGCTCGACGTTCCTCGAGCCGGCCTCGTCAGTACAGCAATGCTTAAGGAGTCCCTGAAGTCGTTCGCCGGAGACTTTAACGAGACGCTTGTCCTCATTCGGACAGGCGCCGCGACTTATCGCCAAACCGATGAGTACTGGCGCCAGGGCCCGGGCCTCGACGTGGGAACGGGCGATTTCCTGAGGGAGAAGTTCCCGAAACTGACGACCATTGGGCTCGATGCTATTTCGATTTCTTCTCTGCCCTCTAGGGAAAAGGGACGAATCGTTCATCGCGAGATTCTCGCGGGCGTGCGTCCGCTCTTGATCATCGAAGACATGAATCTCGAGCCTTTGGCCGGCAAACCGCCCCATCAAGTCGTCGCGCTCCCTTTG
>JAYWBY010000261.1:0-5504 GCA_043781115.1 Pseudomonadota bacterium | reverse complement strand
AGCACGACGGGTTTCGAGAAAGAACGGCAGGGACAGATGGGCCAGCATGGAAACTCCACAAGCAGCAGGAAGAGACACCCGCCGGCTCTTGTGCAAATCGAAGGCCACAGTCTTAAGCTGTAAGGCGCTGACACGACTGGAGATGGCGAGACTAACGACTGTCAAAAAGTTTGACAGTCGTTGGAGATTGGCCGTTTGGGCCGAGTGGCGGCCGGCGATCAGCAATCGGCAGCGGCTATTGGCAATCGGCTTCGGCTCCGGCATCGGCATCGGCATCGGCTTCAGCTTCGGCGATCGGCATCAGACTCAACATCACCTTCCGCTATCCCCGATACCCCGCCAGAAAATCCGCCAGCGTCTGCACGCACTGCCCGTTACCGCCTGGCTCGCCGCAACCGCCCCCGCCATCCGTCCAGGCGTACATGTCGACGTGAATCCACGGCAGTGCCCCGACGAAGCGGCTCAAAAAAAGCGCCGCGCTGATGGCGCCGCCGAAGCGGTTCGGCCCGGAGTTGGCGACGTCGGCGACGACGGACTTCAAGTGATTCATGTATTCGCCGTAAAGCGGCATCCGCCAGGCCGGATCGCCCCGCCGTTGGGCCGAGCGCAGGAACGCCTCCGCCAAGCCGTCGTCGTTGGCGAACATGCCGGAAAGCCGCGTGCCGAGCGCGACGCGCATGGCGCCGGTCAGCGTCGCCAGGTCGATCAAGGCGCCGGGTTCGTCTTTGCCTTTCGCGGTGATGGCGACGTCAATCGCGTCGGCTAAGACCAAGCGCCCCTCGGCGTCGGTGTTGTCGATCTCCACCGTTTGGCCGTTGCGTGAAGTCAAGATGTCGCCGGGATGGAAGGCGTCTTGGTCGACGGCGTTTTCCGCCAAGGCCAAGTAGAAATCGCAACTCACGTCCATCCCGACTTGGTCGACCCAGTAGGCTAGCCCCGTCAGCGACGCGGCGCCGCCCATGTCCTTCTTCATCATTCGCATCGAGCCGGCGTCCTTGATGTCGAGGCCGCCCGTGTCGAAGGTCACGCCCTTGCCGACGAAGGCGAGCGGTTTTTGACCGCGCACTTTGCCCTTCGGTCGATACTTGAGATGCACGAGCGTCGGCGGATGCGTTGCGCCTTTGCCGACGGCCAAGAGCAGGCCCAAGCGCTCTTTTTCCAGTTCCTTGACGTTCCACACGTCGACTTTCATCGTCGACGACGACTTGAATAGGTGGCTCACGGCCGCCGAATAGGTTGCGGGGTTCAAATCCCCCGCGGGCAAGTTGACGAGGTGGCGCGCCATGTTGATCGAAGTCGCGAGCGTCGCCGCCGTCGCGACTTCTCCCGCGGTGACGCCGGCGAGTACAAGGCGCGGCGGAGTCAGCCCGGCTTTCGGCTGGCGGACGCCGCGAAACTTGTAGGCGCCCATTTCGAGGCCGACCAAGGCGCCGGCGCGCTCGTCGGCTTCGGCGTCGATGAAGCTGACGGTCAATTGACTCAAATTGAAATCAGAAATCAACGCGCCGAGCGCGCCAGCTATGTCGCGCGCAGCACCGTAGCTGCTCGGTTCGAGCAAACCGAGGTGAGACGACACCGGGGCACCAGGGCCTTTGACCCGGGTCTGCGGCAGCAGGAGCCACACAGGTCCCGCGGCCGAGGGCACGGCCTGCACTTCGCCTCGCCGTTTGAGAGCACGCTCGAGTTGCCACGAACCCAATTCGACGTCAGCCTTGGCGAGCGCCTTTTCCACGTTGGCGCTGGCGCCGACGAATACGGCGCGCCCTTCGGGGCCTTTGCCGCCCTTGCCGTCGCTCTGCCCCCGGCCGTCAGAGCCGAGCCAACCTGCCAAGGTGAGGCCGAAGAATCCATCCGCGCTTTTCGCCAGGGGGCGATTGCCCTTACGGTCGGTCATGGCCGTCGGTCCTCATGATGTTTGCGGTTAAGTGCCTTTGGTCACTCACGTTTTCATATGCGCCGTCAAAAAACAAGACGAAAACCTCAATCTTACGACGCTTCGGGCCGCCAGCACGAAACGGGCAGGATGGCGCGAACTCCTCGTCTTTTCCCGCAAAAAGTGACGGTTTGCCCCAGGGCCAAAGGGCGGCATGCTCCTTGCTCCCTTTGCGAGCGTTGCCCTTAGGCAAATGCCCGACGCTCCGAGGTTCCCATGATGCCACGCCCCGCTCTTAGACCAATGCGTGCCAAGCCCAAAGCCACGTCCTGGCCTTACCACGCCATAGCTGGCGGCCTCTTTCTCATAAGCATCGCGCTCCTCAGCATGAGCACCTGGCGCTACGTGAAAGCCGTCCGCCGCCCCGAACGCGCGCCGGCTCACGAAGCCATCGACGTCTTTTCGCTCGCTCGCACGCCGACGGTGGCCGCCGGCAAATTCCGCTACTCGATTCTCGGCTATGGCCAAGACGAGATGACCGGCCGCCAGATCGTCTGGGTCCGCAGCATTACGACCAACCACGTCGGCGGCTTCGCCGCTGGCGACAAGCTCTTCGACGGACCCGTCTCGGTCGAGGCGATCACCGACGACCGCTTGGCCTTGAGCTACCGCGGCGGCTCGGTCGAAGTCCCCATTCAGCCTTGAAAAGACGGACCTTAGCCGTTATGGTACAGCCCTCGTCAAGCCTATAGGCCGACTGAAGGGGCCCATGCCTAAAGTAACGATAACGACCGACAATAAGTCTCTCGACGTGCCGCTCGACTACGCCATGATCGACATGTGCGAGGACCACGACACGTCCATCCTCTTCGGCTGCCGCGACGGCGCTTGCGGCGCCTGCATGATCCGCGTGATCGAAGGCGCCGAGAACCTCAGCCCGATGAAAGACGATGAGCGCGACTTCCTCGAAACCATGGCCGCGGAGCCGAACGAACGCCTCGCCTGCCAGTGCAAGGTCAAGGGCGACGTCAAAGTCGAAGTCTCCGAGTAAGGCGCCCGTCCTCGCCCCGAAGCCCCGCGCGAAAAAGCTGACCAAGGGCCAGCGCGTGGCGATGGTCGAGGAGCTGGCCGCGCGTTTCAGCAAAATCTTTCCCGACCCGCGTTGTGAACTCTATTACCGCACGCCCTTCCAGCTCCTGGTGTCGGTCGTCCTCTCGGCGCAGACGACCGACAAGATGGTCAACGCCTGCATGCAGCCGGTTTACGACTCGGGCTTCACTCCTGAAGACGCCGTCCGCCTCGGACCGGCCGGGATCTTAACGTTGATTCGGCGCATCGGCTTGGCGCCGACGAAATCGGGGCGCGTGCACACGCTCGCAGGCCTTCTCCTCGAACGCCATGGCGGCGAAGTGCCCCACACCCGCGAAGAACTCGAAGCGCTCCCGGGCGTCGGCAGAAAGACCGCAAACGTCATCCTCGGCGAGCTTTTTCGCGAGCCGACGCTGGCGGTCGATACGCACGTCTTTCGCGTCTCGCGGCGCCTTGGCCTCCACGACGAGACGACGCCGGAAAATTGCGAGCGCGCGCTCTTGGCGCTCTTCGACCCGAAATACCTGCCGACGGCGCACCACTGGTTCATCCTGCACGGGCGCTACACGTGCAAAGCCCTCAAACCGGCCTGCGACCGCTGCCCCTTGAACGACGTCTGCCCGAGCTTATGAGCGGAGAGTCCAGGGCGGCGTCGCCTTGAGCAAGGGCTCGACGCCGAGGCGGCGCAGCGACTTCAGCAAAGCCTGAAGCGGCAAGCCGACGATCGCCGAGTGCTCGGCCGAGGCGCCGTCGACGAGGTGAATGCCGCGGTTTTCGTACTGATAGCAGCCGACGCTGCCCTGCCATTCGCCCGTGGCCACGTAAGCGTCGATCTCGGCGCTGGTGAGAGGCCTAAGCGGCATTTTGCAGTCGACCAAGATCCGGTCCAGGACGGCCGCCTTGCCCCCCGGGGCCAGGTACGCCAAGACCACCGCCGAATGGAGAAAGTGCACCTTGCCGGCCAGGGAGGCCAGCCGCATTTTGGCTTCGGCCTCGGTCTTGGCCTTGCCGAACATGCCGCCTTCCAAACTCAACACTTGATCGGCGCCAATCACTAAGGCTTCAGGAGCCTCCGCCGCCATGGCCAAGGCCTTGGCTTCGGCCCGGCGGGTGGCCAACCTTCGGGGGTCGACGTCGACGATGGTGTACTCGTCCACCGGCGCGGTCTCGACGCGAAATTTGACGCCGGCCGATTCCAGCAAGGCCCTCCGGAACGGCGAGGCTGACGCCAGGATGAGCTCTTTTATGAGGGGGTTCGCGGCCTCTTTTGGGCTTGCCATCGGCTCTGCCTTTCTGCGAGGGTCCAGGCGCAACCTCTAGACCTTGGGGACCCGGTGGAAACGCCTACTCATAGCCCAAAGCCAGGCGAAAACTCAAGCCGCGCGGCGTTCGGCGACGACCACGCCCCTGCCGAATTCGGTCGCTTCGTTGACGATTCGGCGTCGATCACGGTTCGAGCCGCGGCGCGGTTCGGCGTCTCGCCGACGACATTCACGAACTGGCGCTGGCACATGCGCCACCAGGTCGGCGACGCGACCGCCGCCGCCGCGACCTTGGCCTTAAGCGACGACGAACGCGACGGCTTCGCCTTGCTAAACGAGGCTTTCGTTTCCGGGATTACCCCGTACTACATGGCTTTGATGAACCCGGATCCAGCCGCGTCCTGCCCGGTCCGCCTACAGGGCTTGCCCCGCCGGCAAGAGCTCGACAACCGGGTCGGCGTGAAAGACCCTCTTGACGAAGTGCCGCACTCGCCAGTCAAGGAAGTCGTGCATGTATACCCCGACCGGGTCGCGTTTTGCGTGGCGCAGCTCTGCCCGGTTTATTGCCGCTACTGCTTCCGCAAACGCCGAGATGACGAGGCGGGCCTCCACTTCAACCGCCGGATCGTCGACCGCGGCATCGAATACATTGCCGCCAATCCGGCAATCAAGGACGTGCTCGTCACCGGTGGCGACCCCTTCATCGCCAGCGACGAGACGTTGGAAAATCTCACGGAACGGCTGCACGCGATTCCTCATGTGGAGATCATCCGCTTTGGCACGCGCACGCCTGTGACCTTGCCTTACCGATGCACGAAGAAATTAGCGAACATGCTGGCGCGCTTCCACCCGGTATGGCTCAACACGCATTTCAACTGCGTCGAAGAGCTAACTCCCGAGGCGTTACAAGCCGTCGACAATTTGGTTGCGGCCGGCATCCCTGTCGGCAACCAATCGGTCCTCTTGCGCGGCGTCAACGATACGCCGGAGAAGATGATGAAGCTCTTGCGGGGCCTCCTGAAAGCGCGCGTTCGCCCTTATTATCTTTTCCATCCCCATTTGGTAGAGGGGACAGAACACTTGCGCGTCTCGGTGGACGACGGGCTGAAGCTCATGCGGTCGCTGCGAGGCAACATCACCGGCTTGGCGATCCCGACCTACGTCGTCGACACGCCGTCAGGCAAGGTTCCCATGATGCCGAACCACGTCCTCGGCCGCGACGGCGCCGACCTCCTCTTGGAAGACGTGCGAGGCCAAATTTGGCGCGAAAAGGCCGCATT
>JAYWBY010000260.1:0-5528 GCA_043781115.1 Pseudomonadota bacterium | reverse complement strand
GGTATTTGATCGAAGTATCGAGCTGGCACTGGATCTTTTTGATCAACGTCCCTTTCGGACTCGCCGCCGCCTACTTAGCTTGGCGCTTCATCGAAGAGCCTGGATTCGTCGCCCCAAAGACGCCCATCGACGCGCGAGGTATCGCGATGTTGGCAGTGGGGATGGCCTCGCTCCAATACGTCTTGGAAGAAGGCAACCGAGAGGGCTGGTTCGACTCGGTGACGATCATGCTGCTCGCGGCTGCGGCGGCCGTCTCACTCGTCACGTTCATCGTCCACGAGCTGGAGGTGCCGAACCCGGTCGTCGACTTGCGTGTCTTCAAGAACCGAAGTTACTCGGCGGCAACGGGCATCAACTTCTTGATAGGGACGGCACTATTTTCTGGCGGCTTCATGCTGTCTCTCTATCTCGGTGCGGTGATGCACTACAAAGCTTTCGACATCGGGCTCTTATTCCTAAAGGGCAGCGCCATCCAGCTCTTGATCATGCCGATGATCGGCAAGCACGGGGGCAAGTTCGACGGCCGGAAATTCGTCGCCTTCGGCATCGTCATGCAAGTCTTCAGCTTGTGGCTCAACGGGCACTTCACCAGCCAGTCGAGTGACTTCGCGCTGCTGCAACCGATCTTCGTCCGAGCCATCGGCCTCTGTTTCATATTCGTGCCGATGAGCGTCATCGCGCTCTCCGACATTCCATTCGAAAGGCGTGGAAGCGCCACGGGCCTCTTCAACTTGACGCGCGAGCTCGGTGGCTCGATGGGCACGGCCTACATGAGCACGATGATCAGCCACCGGACGGCCGAGAACTACCAACATTTGACGGCGAAGGTCTCGATCTTGGACCCCCTGGTCCGGGAGCAGCTGAATGGCGCGAGCGCCAACGTTGGCTGGAGATTCGTCAATTCCGATTTGGGCGCCGCGGCATTGATGCAGTTTCGGATCTCTCAGCAGGCCTTGATCAAGGCCTTCAACGAAAACTACATGGAGCTAGCGCTCGTCTTCGCGTTCTCGCTCCTCCTCGTTCTTCTTCTGAAAAAACCGCAAGCCGGCACAAAAGTGCAGGGCGCGCATTGAGAGGCAAGCCATGAGACATTGGCCATTCAGGATTTTGTTGATGGTTGGCCTACCGGTCGCGAGTCTAACCGCTCGCGCGGCGGGTCCGACTTTGCCGCTGGGAACGTCGCCGACCTCGGGACTGACGCTCGAGCAAGCGATGGACCAGGCCGAAACGCATTCCTTCGCCGCGCGCATCGCCGACAAGACTGCCGACGAAGCCGACAATCGGGCCGGCCAGACTCGGGACCAGCTAGGTCCGAAGGTCTCCCTTGAAGCGCAAGACGCTTGGATCAGCAAGCAGGTCAACAAGACCACCGGCAAGCAAATTCTGACGACGAAGGTGCCTGAGCGGATCGAGAACGCCGCCGCCGTCCTGACTCAGCCGCTTACGGGCATAGCGGTCCTGCTCGTGAAGCTGAAGGCCGACTCGCTTTTGGCCGACGCAGCCCGCCACGACGCTGCCCAGACAGGAGCCGATGCCCGGCTCTTCGGCGCCGATGCTTACCTCCGCGCGCAAAAGGCGGCGCGGTTGCTCGAAATCGCGCAAGCCAGCTTGACCGTCATTCAGCGCCAACGTGACGATGCAGCGGCGCTCGAACGTTCCGGCAAGCTCTCGAAGGTCGATGTCATGCGCATCGAGTTGGCGTTGTCCGACACGAAGACGCAGCTCATCCAGGCGCGTTCGGCCGTCGACGTCGCGGCGCTTTCGCTGATTGAAACGCTCGGCCTCCCGGAGTCAACCCAAACGGTAACGCTGAAATCGAGTCCGCAGTCCGCCTTCGAAGAGCGGCGCCTAAAAGTTCCCGATCGGGAGTCGGCGATGACCCGCGCCGGGTCCACTCGTCCCGATTTGATCTCCGTCGGCAAGCGCGTCGAAGCCGCGGAGTCTTACAAGACCGCGATGGCTCTCGAGTACCTGCCGCAAATCAGCGCCTTTGGTCGCTATCAACGAGACTTCATGGCCACCGACATCGACGTTCCAGCGATCCCGGGCCTATTGCCGGATGGCATTCATTACGACGGGACCGACGTCCGCAACAGCTTGGTGGTAGGCGTCACGCTCAACTGGACCATTTGGGACTGGGGCATGCGCTCCCGCCACCAGGGTGAGCTCGCCGCGACCGTCGAGAAGACGAGAGAACTGGCGGCGCAAGCGCAGTCGCGCGTTCACCTCGAAGTGGCGCAGGCGCACGCTGAATTGCGCTATGCCGACCAAGCCCTCGACTCTTCGAAGGCGTCCTTGCGCTTCGCCGAAGAAGTCTACCGCGCCACGGAGCTCAAATTCCGCAACGGTTTGGCGACGACCACCGATTTGATTTCCGCCGAACGCGACCAGACCCGCGCCCGCGCGACTTTGGCCAACGCCCAAGGGGACGTCGACCTGGCGTGGCTCAAGATGCGTAAAGCCGCGGGAGAGAAGGTCGCCCTTTAACGACTTTATTCGACGCGGCGCACGGTCGTCGCGTTCTTCTTCTGTGCCATGACCAGCGAGTCGAGCGGATGCTCGACCTTCAACTGGCCGCGGTCGAGTTCGAGGATGCTCAGCATGAACGTCATCGAGCCGGCGATGGCTCGTTGAACGACGCCTGGCAGCCGCGCCACGGCGGGCATCGCGTCGTTGGAGACTTCGAAGGTGACGGCCATCGTGCCGTGCGCCATGTAAACGTAGTCGATGAATTCTCCGCGCGTTGCATAGTCTGTATAAGATTGGACGTAGCGTGTCATGCCCATCGCCTGGGCGGTCGCCTTCGAGAGCGTGTAGAACGTGTCGTAGTCTGTCGAACGCTGGGCGGTGTAGCACCAAGGCCAGAGGACGCCTTCCATGCCTGAGTGAAAGGCGGCGGCGGCGCGAAAATGCACGCGGTCACTTAGCTCCTTGACCAATTTGATTGAAGGGATCTTGAACGAGTCTTCGTCGTTTCTCTCGGGAAACGAATAGTCCCGATTCGGGTCGCGCCCTTCGGTGTCTTCGCGTGTGTTGGCGGCATGGCCATCGGGGTTAACGAGTGGCTGGGCATAAATCGCGTAATTCTCGAGGAGTTCCGCGACCTCGGGATTGGCGCGGTTGGTCACGAGGTAGTCGATCAACGCCAGAATGCTCTCGGTGCTGCTCTTCTCGTTGCCGTGGTGCGTGCCGTTCATGTAGATCGCCGGCAGGGCTTCGGGATCACCTTTGGCGATGACGATGTAGTCGACGTCGCGCCCGCGCTCGGAATAGCCGAGGAAGTGGAAGTGCGCCAGGTCCGGGTGCGCCGCTGCCGTTTGCTTTAGGTAGTCGTTGATCTCGTCTTGCGAGTGATAGTGATTGAAATCAATCGCGTAGAGATTGCTCGCCGACAGCACCCACAGTAATACACCCCACAACGCTCGTGCCATGCTCCGGGCTCCTTCAGGCGAACTGGAAAAAATGGGGTGTTTTGTTGGGAAAAAGCTACTTATCGATGTTACGAGCGGCGAGCTTGGGGTGTCAACCGCATGAGATTATGAGCGGAAACTTGGACTTTCGCCAAGGAAGCTTCTTAAAATCTAGGATTGATACACGTTAGCTGGTGACTAGGCGAAGCGCTGCGTCAAAGGGGCTCGGAGCACCGGCTCGAACCCTTGCCGGCGAGCCGCTTCGAGGATTCGCTGGAAGTCGTGGCTGATCGTGGCGCCAGCCTTTTGCGTGACTTCATCTTCCGTAGGCAGGTCGAAGTCGTCGGCGCCATAGTTCAAGCCGTCGAGGGCGCCTTCGTTGCGGGTGAGAACCGAAGTGCGAATGTGGCGGAAGTTGTGGAGGAAGAGGCGGCTGACGGCGAGCCATCGGAGGTACTCGGCGGTTGACACTTCCTTGCCTCCGAGTTCGTTGTTCCAGGGTTTGTAGGTCCAGCAGAGGAAGCTCGCCAACCCGCCGGCGTTCTCGTCCTGAAAGCGGCGAAGCCGTTCAAGGTGGTTCAACCTCTCGTCGAGCGTCTCGTCGAAGCCGATGACCATCGTCGCCGTCGAGCCCATGCCGGCCGCGAGGATCGCGCTTTGGGCCTTGAAGTAATCCTCGACGGTATATTTGCCCGGGCTGTGACGCTTACGAAACGAATCGTCGAGAATCTCGGCGCCGCCGCCAGTGATCCAGCGCGTGCCGGCGTCGCGGAGCAACGTCGCGCCTTGTTCGTAGGAAAGCTTCGAGAGCTTGCAGCTGAACATGAATTCGGCCACCGTCATTTCGAAGAATTCTAGGGACGTGCCGTAGCGTTGGCGAATTTTGGAAAAGAGCTCGGCATAATCCGTCAACTTGAGCTTCGGATGAAAGCCGCCGTTGAAGCTCACGAGCTTGCCGCCCAACGACACCAACTCGTCGACCTTCTTGCACACTTCCTCGAAACTGAGCAGGTAAGTCCCGGACTGATGCGGCAAGCGGTAAAACGAGCAATAGTCGCACTTCGCCACGCAGATGTTCGTGTAGTTGACGATCGCCATCATGATGTACGTGGCGCGGTCTTTCGGGTGAAACCGCGCCCGGGTAGCCGTCGCCAGGCGTTTTAACTGCTCGTCGGAGGCGGACTCGTAAAGGTAGCGGGCGTCATCCCGGTCGAGAGGAAGGCCAGCGGCTAGCTTGGTCTCGGTGGTGGTTAGTGCGGCGTCACCCACGCTCAGCTCCTGCAATACTAAGATCTTACTTCGAAAGATTCGGGTCCCAAGGCGGGGCCACTCTAGCGCGGGCGGAAGGTCGGCGGCGACTTCTTTTTGATTGGCCGGCCAGGTCTTTACTTCGGCCTAGCAATGGAGGATAACCCCAGCGATAGCCGCCTTTTAAGGAGATCGTCATGTATCAAAATCCCTTCACCCGCGTCGCTTCCGCCTGTCTGTTGGCGGTCCTTTCGGCAGCCGGTTGCGATCGTTCGCCGGCCGTCAGTCAACCGCAATTTGACGCCGCCCACTCGGTGGCCCTCGACGGCACGATCTCACACGGCTCGATCCTGGCGACGAGCAACGACGCCGCCACCATCGAAGCCGCCATCAAAGAGCAGCTTTGGTACACCGTCGGCCAGTTGAATGGTCAGAACGGTGTCGCCGACATGCGGCGCACCGTCGTCACCCTCGGCGAACAGACTGCGCGTCCCGACGGCAAATTCTTGGTGAACTACTCGGCGACGATGTTCATCTCGTGGCCCGTCGAACAAGCGATTCCCGCGTCGCTGCAGCTCGTCTTGCCTTCGCGCGGCGACTGGGACGGCCTCTCCGAATTCTTCTCGGCCTATGGTGCCGACGAGCATTCAACCAAGAAGTGCCTCGACGGCGCCGCCCATGAAGTCTCGATCGGCCTCCTTTGGTACTACTACCGCCCTTGGAAAGTCGGTTGCCCCCTCGCCGACGCGTCGCTTGACAATGCTGACATGGTCACGCGCAGCGACATCGCGCTCGTCAAAAGCCTCGAGAACACCGAGGGCAAATCGCCCGAATACGGCAAAGTCTGGGAAGACGGTCGCCTCGTCGTCA
>JAYWBY010000259.1:0-5538 GCA_043781115.1 Pseudomonadota bacterium | reverse complement strand
TTAATTTTTGGAGCCATGCCAACATCCTCAAAAAAATTCATTCGACTTAAGATGTTCGGCGACCGTTCGTCGGCCCGAGGACTTAGGCTCGACGCCGTCATAGCCGATAGGATCTTCGGAGAAATCTAGGCGATGTCATTCAAAGAACAAGCGCGTTGGTCGAAGCCGCGCATCGAAAGTGAACGCCGGGCCCTGGCCGACGAGCTGACCGAGCTCGTGAGCCGCGAGGGTGAAACCGCGGTCACCGGTTATCTCCACCGCGGCATGGCCGCCCTCGAGGCCGACCTAGCTCCCGAAGCCCAGTTGCGGCGCTTCCTCCTCCTCCTCGCTTTGGTAGGCCAACACGAAAACGACGGCTCGCTTTCGTCCGGGGACCTGGCGCGTTTGCGGGACTTAGGCGAAGCGATCCTGAAGACGCAAGGCATCTACGCCGGGTCGTCGCGCTTATCTTATCTCTACGGCGATTTGCTGTTGAGCTTCGCGCGGATTCGCCACAAAGAAGGCCGCCATTGGACGTTTGCTTGGCAGACGCAGATGGCGCAATTTCTCAGCAAGGGCGAAGCTGGCGACACCGGCAGTCACGCTTTGGAGACGGCGGAAGCAGCTCTCAGGCGTGGCAACTTGACCACCGCGATCGAAGCGCTGACCGTCGCCGAAACCTTAGGCTTGGAGGCTCTCCACGAGTTCGAGCGGGCGCGGCTCGGTCGCGTCAAGGCCCTACGCCTCACCGGCCGTCCGGACGAGGCCGCTGGCCTCCATGCGGAGACCAAATTGTCGCGGACCGTGTCGCCGGCGACGAACCTAGCACTGGACTGGGAGGGGATCTGTCGGGAGCTGCAAAAAACGGGCGACATGGCCCGGATGATCCAGGCGACGGGGCGCACGGGAGACCACCGCGAGGCGCTGTACATCCTCGAGGCGACGCTTTGGGCAAAAGCTGTCACGAGCAAGCAGTGGCTGACCAGGTTGCCGAAGGCCGAGTCGATCCGCAAAGCCTTCTCGGATTCGTTGAAGAAGCCGTCAGCCAACGCCCTTTTGTACGAATGTGTTCTGCAACTCGAGCGCTGCTACGACAACGACATCCCGCTGCTAAAACGCCTCGCCGATCTCGGCGACATGCTCGAGCGGGTGCCAAAGCTCTATCACATCGACCACGAGCTCCTGGTTTGGGCGGCGTCGGCTCGCTGGCTGATTCGCTACCATCAGCAGGCCATGGCCGACTTCGCGGTCGCGGAATACCGAGCGCTGTCATTGCGCATGACCGACGGGACTTTGGCCGACTGCTTGGGCGTCGTCGCCGACCTTGAAATCAAGGCTTGGTCGAAGCTCGAGGACCGGGTCAAGTCGGTCGTCGTCGGCGAACAGCAGACTTTGCAGCGCATCAAGACCTCGCGTCTCAGCCGCGCCGCCGAGATGACTAAACTCGCCGCCCAAGTCGGGGGCGTAGTGCTGAAGGGCAAGATCAAAGGCATCGGCCAAAGCGAAGCCGGGAAAGAACGAATCGCCTTTGAGCAGCAGTCTGAAATCATCGCCGCCGCCGTCGCCTCGATCGGTCGCCTCAAAGGCCCGCTAGTGAAGATCGGCCAGATGATGGGCTTCTTCTTGCCGAGCCTGCCGGAAGATCTGGCGCGCGCGCTCGGAACCCTGCGGGACGGCGTCGCGCCGCTCGACAGTTCCGTGATTCGCGCCCAAGTCGAGAAGGAGTTCGGCATGAAGGTCGAGGACCTCTTCGCCTCCTGGGACGACCAACCGCTGGCGGCGGCGAGCATCGGTCAGCTGCATCTAGCGCGCTTGAAAAGTGGGCGCGAGGTCGTCGTCAAAGTCCAATACCCGGGCATTCGCGACGTCATCACGTCTGATTTCGGCCTGCTTAGAATGCTGAAACCCCTTTATCGCATGTATTTTCCGAATGCCAACATCGACGAAGTGCTCGCCGAGTCGGTCGAAAAGCTGCTCGACGAATGCGACTACGTCAAGGAAGCGGCGAATCAAACGGCGGCGCGACGCATGCACACCGATGACCCTGCCATCCTGATTCCCGAAGTCATCCACGAACTGACCGGCAAGACCGTCATCACGATGGATTACGTTCGGGGAGCTCACTTCGGTGAATTCGTCATGATGGCGACCCAGGAAGAACGGAACAAGGCCGCGTCGACGATCTACCGTTTCGGGTGGACGAGCTTCCTCCGCCACGGGTTCCTCCACGGCGACCCGCATCCGGGCAACTTTCTCTTCCTGAATGACGGGCGCGTCGCCTTCTTGGACTTCGGCTATGCCGGCAATTACGCCGAGCACCGCTTGCCGCTCTGGAAGGCCCTCTTTCGCGCCGTCCTCGAGAAGGACTTCGATGGCTTCAAAGCGACGCTGGTGCAAATGGAATTGATGGTCGAAGGGATGCCCTTCGACTTCGAGTCGGCCTTCGAGACCGCCAACGGCTCGCTCGCCGCCATTCGTTCCGACGTGCCTTTCACTTTCAGTCGCACGCGCATCATGGAAAACGTGGAAAAGGTCACCATCAAATCGGCCAACCGCAATGCCGCTCGCCTGCCGAAGGACGACGGCATGTATCTCCGCTTTGCCTGGTGCTTGCAGAACGTCATGGGCGAAATGGGCGCCGAGTTTCAATGGAGCTCGATCATGCGGCCGCTCCTTTACGAAACCTCCGAAGCAAAAGCCAAAGCTCCGGGTCGGTCGGCCTAAGGCGCTAGGATCGCGCCGGTGAGCTTCGCTTTGATGACCTGCGCCAGCGGCCGGCCTTCGGCGTCGAGCGCGTTGCCGACGTAGATGCGGCTGATGTGCACCTTCGTCGAGTCGGAAATGAGCGAGGTGTGGTCCTCGATCGGCACGACCCGAGGAAACTGCGACTCGTCCTTCTTTATGAGTCGAAGGTAGTTTCTGCTCATCTCGTTGTCGCGCCGCGGCCTGAACGTCGTCAAGGAACTCGCCGACGAAATCCTTTCGAAGGTGACGTTCATGTCGGCGATCATTTTGCCGGCCTCGTCAAGGAGACCTTTGGCTTGGTGTTTGTTGGTCGTCGACACCTCGTAAACGCGCTTCCAAATGTTGCGGTTGCGCAACAGGTCGTCCACCAAGGTTTGGAATTCCTTGCGTTTTGTTCCGTCGAGCGCCTTGTCCGCGGCGGCGGTCAGCGCCCCTTCAATGTTATACTCGTCGAGTTCGGCATACTGGCCGGGGTCGACCGGCAAGGTGTAGCCGCCGAGCATGTGGGCCAAGTGCTGCATCATCGCTTCCGCTCCGACCGAGGTCTTGTGGAAGTAGAGTTGCAGGTACATCGAGTGCCTGGCGCGCAGGTAGTCTTCGAAGGCGGCGAGTCCCGAGAGGCTGATGGCCAAGTGCAAGCCGCCGTCAACGGGATCGGCGTAAAGGCAGAGCGAGTCTTGGATTCGGGTCGCGTCGAAGATGCCATAGACGACGCCGCACTCCCGCGAGTCCCTGAGCAAGTAGTCCATCCGGTCGATGTCGACCTCTCCCGAGATCAACTCGTGGCAGAGCCGATGGACGCCGTGGCGCGCCAGTGGCGACTCCGGATCGGGCGAAATGTCGGGAGCAATGATGCTCAGGACGTCCCGGGCCGAGACGGGATCGGGACCTTGGTAGGTCTTCAGCACGTCGCTGAGCAGGCGTTCGACGAGGAGGAGAGTATAGACCTCGTGACGTACGGGTAGCTTCGCCAGGTCGTTGCCTCCGTCCACCAGGCTCTGGGCCTTTTGCCGCAGAAAATCCGTAATGTACGTCGGGACGCCCGTCAGTTCGCTCAAGACCTTTTTCCAACTCGGCATGAAGCGTTCGCCGCTGTGCGAGAACGGTGGGTGGCCGACGTCGTGCAAGAGGCCGGCGAGACGCAAAGCTTGGAGTGTGTGAGGGGTCGAGAAAACGTCTGCCATCACGTCGAAGGTCGGCGCCAACAGACCGTGCACCATGCCGCCCTTCGGCGTCTTTTCGACGGCGGCGTAGTTGGCGTATTTCGCCATCGACGTAGCGAGTCGCTTCTGGTTCGCCCGCATCTTGTTCCACGTGATGCCCGCGAGCTGCATGACGCCGAGCGAATGCTCGAAGCGCGAATGTGTGGCGCCCGGGAACACCAGCGACAGGAAAGCCAACTGCCGAATCCGGCGCAGGCGCTGGACGACGGGGTGCCCTATGACTTTGTCTTCGAAGGCGGTGACGTCGACGGTGCCATGGACGTTGCCGCGGATGCGGCGGACGATCTCGAGTTCCACGTCAGGCTCCGTCCCGGTAGTAGCAGCCAATGGCTTCTTGGACGGTGCTGTAGCCGCGCAGCTTCAGCTCGTCCGCCAGCTCGCGAAGAAGCTTGGTCACGACCCACGGTCCCCGATAGACGAGCGCCGTGTAAATTTGAACGGCAAGCGCGCCGCGGCTCAATTTGTGGAAGAGGTCGCTGCCCGAAAGCACGCCGCCGGTGGCGACCATGGGCAAGTTGCCCTTGTGGACTTCGTAAGCCCATTCGAGGCAAGCCGTCGAGGGCGCCATCAGGGGATGGCCGCTCTGGCCTCCCACTTCGGGATGGGTGACGCGGTGCGTGTTGCTGACGATGATCCCCTGGAAGCCGCGCTCCGCGATGACGCCGACGAGCTCTTGGAAATCGTGGCGCGCCATGTCGGGATCGATCTTGACCCAGACGCGGGGGAGAAGCGACTGCGCTTCGTCGGCTAGATAGTGAATGAACGCCGGCGTCGCGAGTTCACGAAGGCCGGGCGTGTTCGGCGAGGAAATGTTGACGACGAAGTAGCGAGCCGAATCTTTGAACGTCGTCATCACCTGGAGAAAATCGCTCAAGGCCCGGTCGTTCGGCGTCGCCTTGTTCTTGCCGCAATTCACCCCGAGCGGCACGTGCTCGTGCTTCCAGTTCTGCCGGGCGAGGCGCGCTTGCACCGTCGCGGCACCGTCGCTGTTGAAACCCATGCGGTTGATCAGCGCCCGCTGTTCGCTCTGACGAAAGAGCCGCGGCTTCGGGTTGCCCGGCTGGGGCTGCGGCGTCACCGTGCCGATCTCCAGGAAGCTGAACCCCATGCGCGCGAAGGCCGACGGGCACCGGCAGTTCTTGTCGAAGCCGGCGGCGAGGCCGATGGGATGCGGCAAGTCACCGATGCCTGGAACGGTCGTGCGCAGCCCCGCGGTCAACGGTTCGACGAAAGGCGCCGGCAGGACGTCGAGGAGGCCGCGTTGCAAAAGCCCCATGCCGACCTCATGGGCCAGCTCGGCGGGCAAGAGGCGCAGCAGCCCCGTGCCGAAGTCTCCAGCCAGCGCCGAAAGCTGCTGCCGAGAAAAGGACAAGTTAGATTGCTGGCTTACCAAGGCTTCAGTCATATGGGCTTAGCTGTAGATTCAGGCATATTTGACGCTTGGTTCTAGCGCCGTGGGGCCGGTGCAGCAAGGCCAAAAAAGCCCGGCGCGGCACTGAAGCCGCGCCGGGCGCGAGGGCTAGCTCACGAGGCCTAAGCCGCCTCGGGAGTTTGCGCGGTGGAGGCATGGATCTGGTACCAGTCGATCTTG